>NZ_NHNZ01000098.1:0-54858 GCF_002727095.1 Halorubrum sp. C191
TCGCGTCGCATGACGGCGAGGACCACATCGAAGCCCCACCATCAACGAGCGAGCCCCCCCAACGAGCGAGCCTGTCAGCGCGAGCGAAGCAGGGTGAGGTCGGTTACTCGCCCCCGCTACAGACGAGGACCGGTCGTTCGGTGTCGAGGATGACGCTCTGCGTGACGCTGCCGAACAGGACCTTCCCGGTGGGGGTGCGCTTCCGCCCGGCGACGACGATCTGGTCGGCGTCGTACTCGTCGGCGACGTTGAGGATCGCTCGGGCCGCGTCACCGCCGTACCCCTCGGGCGTCACCTCGATCCCGGCGTCTTCGAGTCGCGACCGAGCGACCCGAACTGACTTTACCTGTTCGACGGTGCCCCCCTCCCTGTTCTCGCTGAAGGAGTGAACGAGGACCGCCGTCACGTCGTCCGTCTCCAGCGGCATCGACGCGATCGTCTCGGCTTGCGCGCTGGCCCGGTCCTCGTCCGCGTCGATACCCACAACAAAAGTGAACATGCGACAGTCGTTGCGGCACTCGCATTTGACTGTTTCGGCGGACCGGATCGCTCCGCGCGGTGCTCTCGAGCGCCGCGGCGACCGAAGGACTGCCCGCAGGCGAGTGAATCCATCCCTAATGATTATGTAGTACGTGGCTCTGGGTGGTAGGTAGATGCTCATGACAAATGATAACACAGGGGATCCGACGAGGCTGTACCGGCGGCGCAACGTCCTGAAGAGCGGTGCCGCCGGAGCGGCGACGCTGGCGCTCGCCGGATGTATCGGCGGCGGGGACGGCGGAGACAGCGGAAGCGGCAGCGGCGGCGGAGGGAGCGGGGGGATGCCCGATTCCGTTACGGTGCCCGGGATATACGACGAGAGCGGCGCGACTTCCGACGTGGGCCGGCCGACGGCCATCGGCTCTCGCGACACCATCACGTACATCAACGAGAACGACCTGTTCGACGTGAGCATCGACCATCCGAACAACGACTACGCCTACGAGGTGCCGCAGGCCCAGCAGTACTACCAGCAGTACACCTCGGAGTCGTCGCCGCCGCTGATCATCGGCTGGGGGACCGCCGACACCGAGGCGCTGGCGGGCACCGTCGCGGACGACGAGGTGGTGTACGTCTCCGCGTCCTACTCCGCGAACCTCGTCACCGAGGAGTTCCCGTACAACTTCTTCGGGAACCTCGATTACACCAGCCAGGCCCGCGCCCACCTGCGGTGGATCGCGGACAACGACCCCGAGGCGACGGTCGGGTTCATCTTCTCTAACACGGCGTTCGGGCGGTCGCCCGTCGAGGGCGGCAAGCAGTACGCCGAGGAGCTCGGGCTCGACGTGGCCTCGGACATCAACCTCCCGCTGACCGCCAACTCCGCGACCACGCAGCTCAGACAGGCCCGCGACCAGGAGATCGACTACCTCATCCACCAGAACACGTCCGCGCCGATGCGGGTGCTCTTGGAGGACCGACAGGACATCTACCCCGACCTGACGGTGTGCGGCCTGACCTACACCGTCGACGAGCGCGTGGTCCAGCAGTCGCCCGACATCTTCGAGGGCGTGCGATACGTCAACGCGTTCCGAACGTTCCAGGGCGCTCTCGACAGCGGCGGCCGGGGCGCGGAGATCATCGAGGCGAACTTCGAGCGCGAGGGGCGCAGCATGGACGACCCGGAGGTCGCCCAACTCAACTACGTGCGCGGCGTGATCCACGCGCTGCTCGCGCTGAAGGGCCTGCAGAACGCGGCCGAGGCCGGGAACGACGTCACGACCGGGCCGAACGTCAGACAGGGGATGTTCGGCATCGAGGACGACGACATGTTCGGCCTCGCTGAGCCGTTCAGCTACGCGGAGGACGACCGGCGCCCGACGATGAACGGGCGGCTGTTCGAGGTCACCGACGGCAGCCTGAGCTTCGACACCAGCGTCGAACTGCCCCGTCGCGACTCCTGGATCGGACTGTGATGGCGACCGACGAGCAAACGACCGCGGACGCGACGGCCGCGGCGGGCGACGGCGATCCACCGGTCGTCGAACTCGACAACGTCGAGATCGTCTACGACCGGCACTTCCTCGCCGTGCAGGGCGTCTCGATGTCGGCCAGCGAGGGCGACATCGTCGCGCTGCTCGGCCCGAACGGCGCCGGGAAATCGACGATACTGAAGATGATCAGCGGCATCGGGCGGAGCGAGCGCGGCGAGGTCACGCGGGGTCGCGTTTTCCTGCGCGGCGAGGACGTGACCAACTACGGCGCCAACGAGATGGTCGGCCGCGGCATCACGCACATCCTCGAAGGAAGGCGGGTGTTCGAGGACCTCACCGTCGAGGAGAACCTCCGGTGCGGGCTCTACCGCGAGGGCCGCCGGTTCCGGTTCGACGAGGACGACTACCAGATCGCCTTCGAGTACTTCCCGCAGTTGGAGGACATCTTAGACCTCAAGGCGGGCTACGCCAGCGGCGGGCAACAGCAGATGCTCGTCATCGCGCGAGCGCTCATCCACCGGCCGAACCTGCTCCTGTTGGACGAGCCGTCGCTCGGCCTCGCGCCGAAACTTGTCAGGGACATCTTCGAGACGCTCGTGGAGATCAACAGGAAGGAGGACATCACGATGCTCATCGCCGACCAGAACGCCAAGCGCACCCTGGAGATCGCCGACTACGGCTACGTCATGGAGAACGGGCAGATAGAGCTTCACGACCCGGCCGACGATCTCGTCCAGCGCGAGGAGATCAAGGAGTTCTACCTCGGCACGTCCAGCGAGGACTCCCGCTACACCGACATCAGGCACTACAAGATCCGCAAGAGGTGGACCTGATGAGCGCCGATCAGGAGGCCGAGACGCGGGCGGCGGCGCTCAGAGGCGGGACTCACGTTTCTCCCGAGGACGCCGCGATCGGCTGCCGGAACGTGACCAAGACGTTCGGCTCGATCACCGCCGTCGACGACGTGGACCTCGGTGTCGCCGACGGCGAGTGGGTGTCCATCGTCGGTCCGAACGGGGCCGGGAAGACCACGCTGTTGAACATCCTCAACGGTTTCTACACGCCCGACGCCGGGAGCGAGGTGTTCCTGAACGGCGAGGAGGTCAGCGGCAGGCCGGAACACTACCGCGCGCGCCACGGCATCGGGCGGACGTTCCAGGGCTTGGAGCTGTTCGAGAGCGAGGACGTCTTAGAGAACGTGATGACGACCCGGGCCGTCGCCGAGCGCCCGAACGTACTCTCGGCGATGCTGTACTACGGGACCGGCCGGAAGACGGAGGCCGAGAACATGCGGTTCGTCGAGGAGATACTCGACTACCTCGAGCTCTGGGAACACCGCCACACGACGGTGTCGACGCTGCCGCTCGGCGTCCAGCGGCGCGTTGACCTCGCCCGCTCGCTCGCGCTCGAACCGGACGTGCTCCTGCTCGACGAGGCGATGAGCGGGCTCACCTTCGACGAGAAGTACGACATGATCCGCTTCCTGACCGACCTCCACGAGGAGGAGGGGCTGACGCTCGTGATGATCGAGCACGACCTCGAAGTCGTCACCGCCGTCTCCGAGCGGATGATCGTCATGCAGAAGGGCGGCGTCATCGCCCGCGGGCCGCCCGAGGAGGTGACGAACGACCCCGAGGTCGCCCGCGTCTACACGGGGGTCGAGTAGATGGCGGCCGACAACGCCGAGAGCGAGGGCGTCGCGTCGGGCGACTCCGACGACTCGGGGCTCTCCGTCGAGCGCGTCCTGACCGCGCCGGAGGGCGAGTCGGTTCCCATCGTCTCCGACCGGGCGCTCCCCGAGATCCTCATCGACCACGCCGCCGAGCATCCTGACGACATCGCCCTGCGCTGGAAGCGGTACGGAGTCTGGCAGGAGTTCACTTGGGAGGAGTACTACGACCGGGTGGAGCGGTTCGCGCTCGGCTTAGAGGAGTACGGGTTCGGCGACGAGGACGTGCTGTTCACCATCGGCTACAACCGCCCGCACCAGCTGTGGGCGTGGATCGCCGCGCAGTCCCTCGGCGGGATGGCGGCCCCGAACTACGAGGACATGCTGCCCGAGGACATCGAGAAGCAGCTCCGACTGCTCGAGCCCGAGGTGGTGTACGCGGAAGACCAAGAGATGGTGGACAAGCTCCTCCTCGTCTCGGGCGACGTGCCGTCGCTGTCGACCATCATCTACCGGGACGACAAGGGGATGTTCCGGTACGAGAACGGCGAGAAGACCGAGCCGGGCGACCCGGAGATCGTCGCCTACGAGGACGTCGAGAAGCGCGGCCGCGAGCGCCGCGAGTCCGGGGCCGTGAGCGACGACTACCTCGCGTCCGAGATCCAGGCCGTGCCCGCGGAGGCGACCGCGATGCTCGCGCCCACGTCGGGGACGACGGGGATGCCGAAACGCGTCCGGCTCTCGCATTTCAACCTCGTGAACCTCGCCAACGCCGCCATCGACATCGACCCGCTGCCGAAGGAGTCGGACTACTTCTCCTACCTCCCGATGGCGTGGGTGGGCGAGCAGATGATCCTGCTCGCGGCCGCGTTCGTCGCCGGCTGGACCGCGAACTTCCCCGAACAGCCCGAAACGGAAGAGGAGGACCTCCGCGAGATCGGCCCGGAGATCATCTTCTCGTCGCCGAAGCGGTACGAGGCGTGGGTCGCGGATATCAAGGCGAAGGTCGAGAACACCACCCGGTTCAAGCGCTGGGTGTACGAGAAGGCGACGAGCATCGGCGAGAAGTACGCCGAGTACGTCATCGGCGACAGGAACGACGAGGAGCCGCCGGCGTGGCTGCGCGGCGCCCACTGGCTGTCGTACTGGGTGGCGTACCGCCCGATACTCGACAAGATCGGGCTGAAGCGCGCGAAGAACGTCTACACCGGCGGGGGCCCGCTCGGGGAGGACCACTTCGAGTACTACCACGCGATGGGCGTCCCGCTCAAGCAGATCTGGGGGCAGTCCGAGGTGTGCGGCTTCGTGACGATGCACCGCGACGACGATGTCCAGGTCGAGACGGTCGGCGAGGTGTTCCCGAACGTCGAGGTGGGCATCACGCCGGGCGGTGAACTCCTCGTCCGCGGCCCGGTCGTCACCTCCGGCTACTACGGGATGCCGGAGAAGACGGAGTCGGCGTTCGAGGACGGCTGGCTCCACACCGACGACTTCGGCGCGCTCACCGACGACGACCACGTGCGGATCTTCGACCGGATGGACGACGTGTTGGAGATGAGCGACGGCACCGCCGTCGCGCCGATCAGCGTCGAGACGAAGCTGAAGTTCAACCCCTACGTGAAGGAGGCGATGGTCGTCGGCGACGACCGCGCCGAGCTCACCGCGGTGCTGAACATTCGGTACGACAACGTCGCGGAGTGGGCCGACCAGCGAGACATCCAGTACGCGGGGTACAGCGACCTAACGCGGAAGGAACCGGTCTTAGAGCTGCTTCGCGGAGTGGTCGCCGAGACCAACGAGGACCTCGACAACCCGATCCGGCGGTTCGTGCTCCTGTTCAAGGAGTTCGACGCCGACGACGGGGAGCTCACCCGCACCGGGAAGCTCCGCCGCGAGGTCGTCGTGGACCGGTACGGCGACCTCGTGACCGCCCTGTACGACGGCAGCACCGAGATAGCAATGGAGCTCACGATCACGTACCAAGACGGCAGAGAGTCCGATGAACGCGGCGTCATGCGCATCGTCGACGTGGACCAACCGGTCCTCGACGACGACCGCGAACTGGAGGTGAGCTAGATGGTCGACTGGGTCACGTTCATCGACATCTCGCTGAGCGGACTCGGACTGGGCGCGCTGTACGCGCTCGTGGCCATGGGCTTCTCGCTCATCTACAAGGTGACCGGCGTCCTGAACTTCGCGCAGGGCCAGATCGCGATGATCGGCGCGTACGGGGTCGTGGTCTTCGGCACGGCCACCGTGCTCCCGGCGGCGATCCCCGCGTGGGCCGCGGTGCTCGTGACGGTCCTGCTCGGCCTCGTGCTCGGGCTGGCGCTCGAACGCGTCGTGTTCCGCCAGTTCATCGGCGAACCGGTGCTGTCAGTCATCATCGTGACGCTGGCGCTCGGCAGCATCCTCGAGGGCGTCGTCTTCTTCCTGTACGGCCAGAACGCGCAGGCGTACCCGTCGGCGCTGACGTTCGGCGGCCAGCTCAGCCTCCCGCTGGGCACCTCGATACAGGCGGCGTACGCCATCGCCGTCGCCATCGCGCTCGTCGTCGTCGCCGTGCTGATGCTGTTCTTCCGCGAGACCGTCACCGGGTCGATCCTCCGGGCGTCGGCCAGCGACGAGCAGGCGGCGATGGTGCTCGGCGTCTCGATCGAGCGCACCATCGCGCTCGCGTGGACGCTCTCGATCGCCATCACCGCCATCGGCGGCATCCTGCTCGCGACCTCCAGCGGCGGGGCGGCGGTCTCCATCGAGAACACGGGGATCATCATCTTCGCCGCCGTCGTGTTGGGCGGCCTCGACAGCATCCCCGGGGCGTTCATCGGCTCGATCGTCGTGGGCGTCCTCCAGGAACTCGGCTCGTACTACCTCGTGGGCGGCACGGCGGTGTACGTCCCGTTCACGGACGTTCAGGCCAACTTCGGCGCGGGGTTCGGGGAGATACTCCCCCTCATCCTCCTGCTCGTCGTCATCCTGGTGAAGCCGTACGGCCTGTTTGGCACCGAGCGGATAGAGAGGCTCTGACCATGAACGGACACAGTTCGCGCGCCACGCGGCGCTCCGGCGGCGTACCGACGACTCGAACGGCCGCGGCCGAAGGGGGGTGGTCGCATGCCCTGCGGTGAGTACTTCACCGACTACGAGTCGCGGATGGGCCTCGTCCGGTGGCGGACGCAGAAGATCGCGCTCGCCCTGGGGCTGCCGATCCCCTTCATCGCGCCGTTCCTGCTCGGCGGCGGGACCGTGACGCTGCTGACGCAGGCGTACATCTTCGCCATCGCGGTGTTGGGGCTCAACGTCATCCTCGGCTACGCGGGCGAGATCGTGCTCGCGCAGGGCGCGTTCATGGCCATCGGCGCGTACAGCACGAGCAGGCTGCTCGCCGTCGGCGCGGGGCTGTTTCCGGCGCTCGCCGTCGGCGGCCTGATCTCCGCGCTGGTCGCGGTCGGCTTCGGCCTCCCGTCGTTCCGGGTCAAGGGGTTCTACATCGCCATCTCGACGCTGGCGCTCCAGTTCATCGCCGAGGAGTGGTTCTTCGTGAACCCGCAGCTCGCGTTCATCCACGGCGGAACGACCCAGTCGGTGCCCTCGAACGTGGGCCTCGTCGGCCCGGTCGGCGCCCTCGGCACGACCATCGACAAGTACCTGCTCGCGCTGGTGCTGTTGTTAGTGTTCGCGCTGCTGTCGCTGAACCTCTCGCGGACCGGGATCGGAAAGACGTTCCGCGCCCTCCACGAGAACGACCTCTCCGCGTCCGTCCTCGGTGTCAACGTGTTCAAGAACAAGCTGCTCGCGTTCGCCATCGGCGGGTTCATGATCGGTGTCGCGGGCGGGCTGTTCGGGTTCCAGATCGGCTTCATCAACGCGGAGTACTTCACCCTCGGGCTCACGCTCGAACACTACGTCATGCTGCTGTTCGGCGGCCTCGGGCGCGTGTGGGGGGCGCTGCTCGGCGTCGGCGTCGTCACGCTCGTGCAGGACTACCTCAACGACGGGCTGAACTACCTCGCCGACCTCACGGGAACCAACGCGACCGCCCTGCTGCCGGTGTTCTTCGGTTCGATCATCATCGTCGTGCTCGCCGTCGAGCCGAAGGGGGTGTTGGCCGGGCTGGGCAAGATCAAGGAGTACCTGCGCACGTGGCCGTTCGCGTACTGAGCGCGACGGCCCGCGCGCCGCGATACGGTCGCGTCGCTCCCGTCTGACCTGACGCGATCCGTCTGATCTGACGCGGTCGACTTCGACGCCGCGCCCGTGACGGAGATTTATGTGCCAGTTTTTCGTGTGTTAACGCGATGTACGACGACAGCACACTGGCTGCGGTCGGGGAGCAGTTGGAGCGGGTCGCCGACCGCGACTTCTACGCCGAGAAGTTCGCGGACGCGGGCGTCGACCCGACGGCGGTTGACTCGTGGGCCGACTTCCGGTCGCTCCCGTTCACCACGGCGGGGGAGCTCGAGGCCGACTTCGAGGCCGCGCCGCCGAGCGGGTCGCTGTACGACGGCGCAGCCATGGTCACGTTCTCGCCGATGGGCGAGCAGCTGCGACCGGTGTTCGACACGGCCGACGACCTCGAGGCCCAGGCCGCCGCCAACGCGGACGTGCTCGAACGCGCCGGCGTCGAGCCCGGCGACCGCGTCGTCAACACGTTCGGTTACGAGCTGTTCGGCACCGGGTACGTGCTCCATCGGGCGCTCGAACGCCTCGGCGCGGAGGTGTTCCCGCTCGGCCCCGGCGACTCCGAGCAGGCCGCCGCCACCATCGAGGCGTACGACGTGGACGCCGTCGTGGGCAACCCGAGCTTCGCGCTGAAGATCGGCGCCGAGGGCGGCTCGGTCGACACGTTCGTCGGCGCGGGCGAGCCGTTCACGTCGATCCCCGGCCGCCGCGAGGCGGTCAAGGACGCGCTCGACGCCTCGACCGCGGTGGACTACTTCGGTACGCGGCACATCATGCCCGTCGCGGCCGAGACCGCGGCCGAGGACGGCCTCCGCGTCGTCGATGACTACGCGGTGGTGGAGGTCGTCGACCCGGACACCGGCGAGGTGCTGGACGCCGGCAAGCGTGGGGAGGTCGTCGTGACGCACCTCAGGAAAGCGGGGGTTCCCCTTGTGCGCTACCGGACCGGCGACCTCGCCGAACTCGCGGTCCGGGACGGGACGGTCGTGCTGCCCGACGGCGTCATCGGCCGCACGGACGAGCGGCTGAAGGTCAAGGGCGTGAAGGTGTACCCGGAGAGCATCGAGACGGTGCTCGCCGGCTTCGAGGGACTGACCGGTGAGTACCGCGTCGAAGTGTCTCAGCCCGAGACCACCGACCGCCTCGTCGTGATCTGCGAGGGCGAGGCCGACGCCGACGAACTGCGCGCGGCGCTCGGCGACCGCCTCATCGTGACCCCGGACGCCGTCGAACTGGTCGCCGACCTCGACGAGCCCGGCGTCGTGGACGAGCGGTACTAAGCGCCCGCCGAGCATCGGCGTCGCTCAGTCGCCGTCGAGGAGGCGGCATCGTCGCTCAGTCGCCGTCGAGGAAGCGGCGCGCGGTCCGAGAGAACATGTTCCGTTGCGCCTCGACCGGGAGATCCCGCGCAAGCAGGTGCTCTCGTTCCCGGGCGTACGGATACGGAATGTTCGGGTAGTCGGAGCCGTACATGACCGACTCCGAGAGCTCGATCAGCGTCTCGTCGGCGACCGTCGCCGGGTCGAACTCCATGTACGTCTCGGCCACGCTCGACATGGCGAAGGTGGTGTCGAGGAAGACGTTGCCGTTGTCGCGGGCGAGTTCGACGAACGCGTCCACCTCGTACGTCCCCATGTGCGCGGCGCACACCCGCACGTCCGGGTAGGAGGCGAGGAACGACTCGAAGCGCTCGACGCCGACGTGGGGGCTGTCCTCGAACATCGGCGCCGTCCCGGCGTGGAGCAGGACCGGCACGTCGCGGGCGGCGACGGCCTCGTAGGCGGGGTCGAGCCGCGGGTCGTCGGCCGCGAACCCCTGGACCGGCAACTGGAGCTTCAGGCCGCGGGCCCCGGCGTCGAGGGCGTCCGCGACGACGGTCCCCGGGTCGTCGTCGCCGGCGTGGACGGTGGCGAACGGGACCGCCATCTCGGAGTCCGCGGCAGCCTCGATCACCCACTCGTTGAGGTCGCCCGCCGTCCCCGGGCGCGAGGCGTACGGGAGCGCGACGTACCGCTCGACGCCGGCGGCGGTCAGTGCCGCTTCCATCCGGTCGCGGTCGGTCGGGTGGTCGAACGTCCAGCCCGCGGCCTCGCCCAGCGCCTCTCGGATGGCGGCCATCAGCCGCTCGGGCATCAGGTGGACGTGCGCGTCCACGACGCCGTCGACGGGGAACTCAGTCATCGGTGAGCTTGTAGACGCCCGTGCCGGTCGCGCAGACGGCGTCCCCGGACTCGACTTCGACGCTCGCCACGCCGATGTCGGCGCCGCGGCGGTCAACCGTTGCCGTCGCGTACAGCGGCTCCCGGCCGGCGGCCTCGAGGTAGTTCACGCGGAGGTCGATGGTGGGCGTGAACGCCTCGCGCCCGCCGACGAAAACGGCGGCGCCGGCGAGGTCAACGAGCGCGCTCACGACGCCCCCGTGGACCGCGCCGAGGTCGGGGTTGCCCACGAGCCCGGGATCGAACGGCAGCTTGACGCTGGCGCGCTCGGGTGTCACGGCGAGCACCTCCAGGTTGTGCCGCCGGTGGAAGGGGACCTCGCCGTACAGCCGCTCCACGACCGCCGTCCGGTCTGCCTCTCCCGAACTCGGCGCCGGCCGGCGGTCGCTGTCGCCGGCTCCCGGACCGGCGTCGCTCGGGTCGGGCATGCGTGTGCCAACGCACGCCACGCCCCCGCATAAATCAACCGCCCAGGTCGACGAGACCGTTCGAGACGTTGGAGAGCAGCGAAGCGATGGGTAGTCCGGGGGAACGGCTTTGTGGTCACGGCGCGCGCTTGGGGGTATGAACGAGGACGCGATGCGACGGTTCCCCGTGCCCGACTACGAGGACCTCCCCGAGGACCTCCGCGACCGCATCGACGAGGAGACGGAAGACGCCGGATTCACGCCGAACGTGTTCTCGGCGTTCGCGTACAAACCCAGCCACTTTCGGGCGTTCTTCGCGTACCACGACGCGCTCGTGTCCGACACGCCGCTGGCTCGGGAGGAGGTCGAGATGATCGTCGTCGCGGTGTCGGGCGCGAACGACTGCCTCTACTGCGTGGTCGGCCACGGCGCGCTCTGTCGGATCTACGCGGGCGCGCCGAAGCTCGCCGACCAGCTCGCCACGAACCACAGGCAGGCCGACGTCTCCGACCACCACATGGCGATGCTCGACTTCGCCGTCACGCTCACCGAGTCGCCCGAGGCCGTGACTGACGAGGACGTACAGCGGCTCCGAGACGCCGGCTTCTCCCCGGAGGAAGTGTGGGACATCGCCTCCGTGGCGGCTTTCTTCAACCTCTCCAACCGCATGGCGACCGTCGCGGACATGCGTCCGAACGACGAGTTCTACGCGATGGGGCGCAGCGACTGACCGCGCCCGCGCCGCCACCGCCGACGCACCGCCACCGACGACGCGCCGCCACCGACGAGGACGGCTCGCGACCGGTCCGGAACCCGTTTGAACCTCGGCGACCTCGAATCGGCCATGCGGGAAGTGACGTTCCGGATCCACCACGCGGGGGAGCCGGAGTGCGAGGTGAGCGCGCGCCACCCGGAGGTGCGGTACCGGTCCGTCTCCTCGATGACCGGCAGCGGGTCCGAGCGCAAGCGGATCGCCGAGCTCACCGGTCCGGCGGCGGAGATCGCGGCGTTCGTCGAGGACTTCCGCGAGTTCGACCTGATCGTGTCGGCCGAGCCGCTCGCGCCGATCGAGGGCGCCCACGCCTACGTCGCACTGACGATCGACATCTCGGCCGCCGACTGGGACGGGATCGGCGAGCGGTTCTCGCGGCTGGGGATCCACTACCGGACGGGGACGACCATCTCCGGCGGCGTCGAGCGCTGGACGGCGTACCTGGAGGACGACGACGACCTCTCGGCGGTAATGCGCGAGCTCGAACGCGGCGGGAACGAGGTGGAACTGGCGCGGAACGTGGAGCTCGCGTCCATCGAGCGCTCGCCGCAGCTCCCCGCGTCCGGCCTCCTCGACGGGCTCACCGACAGGCAGCGCGAGGTCCTCGCCACCGCGATCGCCGCGGGCTACTACGACCACGGCGGCGGCGTGGGCGTCGAGGAGGTCGCCGCCGAACTCGGCCTCGGCTCGACGACCGTCTGGGAGCACCTCTCTCGCGCCGAGTCGTCGGTGATGAACGCGCTGTTCGATCGCTTCGCGGAGGGCGAGCCGGTCGACGCCGCGTACGGGGGAGACCGGACCGACTCGCCGTGAGCCGGACTGATCGCCCGCGAGCGGGGCCGGACCAACGCTTTTGTAGCTTCGGGACGGAGCGCCGCGTATGGACGAGGGAACGGTGACCGTGCCGGACGAGCAGTACGAGCGGCTCGCGGCCCTCGCCGCCGCCCGCGGCGTGAGCCCCGAGACGCAGTTAGCCCGGCTCATCGACGACGCGTACGCCGGCCTCGACGCGGACGGCGACGCCCCCGAGTCGCTCCCGCTCGGCGTCTGCGACGGTTCCGACGAGGAGTGAGCCGAGCGGCGGCCTGACGAGCCGTCCGCGAGCCGCCGCGCCGGACTCGGGGCCGGCGCCCCGCCCCGCCGGCCCCCTCGCGGCCACGCCGAGAGGCGCTCGCCGAGGACCGACGAGACGCTCACGACAGGTTAAGAAACGATCCGCCCGGAGGGCGTCGGGACCTCTCTACGACCGCTACCGTGTTTCGAGACGATATCGAGCGGGTCCTTCGAGACCGTCAGCAGCGCGACGGCTACCTCTTCCCGGCGTACGAGGACTACTGCTTCGGGAACGTCCCGGACACCGTCCGATCGGTGCTCGACGCCGGCGGCCGCCGCGCCCTCCCGAGCGACGTGTTCGACGGCGTCGAGAGGGACGTGGACACGGTCGTCCTCCTCCTCGTCGACGGGTTCGGCCTCGACGGCTGGAAGCGCCACCGTCCACGGTGTGACCTCCTCGACCGGCTCACCGAGGCGGGAACGGTGACCCCGCTCACCTCGGTCTACCCGTCCGAGACCGCGGCGGCGATCACCACGCTCGAGACGGGGCGACTCCCGTGCGAACACGGGTGCGTCGGGTGGAACGTCTACGACCCCCGGTTGGATACGGCGTTCCTGCCGCTCGGGAGGGATGTGAAATCGGGCGCGGCGGCGGAGCGAGTCCCCGAGGGGTCAGTCGTCGGATGCGAGTCGCTCTACGCTCGGATGCGCGACGCGGGGGTCGACTGTCACCGCCTCCAGCCGTTCGACGCCGGCGGCGAGGACGTTACCCAGCACGTCTACGACGGCCTCGGTTCGTTCGGCGAGCGCCTGTCGGCGGCGGTCGCGGCGAGCGGCGACCCCGGATACGTCTACGCGTACGTGCCGCACGTCGACCACGTCTCCCACGCCGAAGGCACCGACGGCCGGGCGTACGGCGAGACGGTGGCGACCGTCTGCGAGCAGGTCACCGCCGCTCTGCGGCGGGTCGATCGGCGGACCGCGGAGCGGACGCTGCTGCTCGTGACGGCCGACCACGGCCACGTGAACACGGACCCCGACGCCAATCTCGACCTCTCGGCGAACGAGGCGGTGACGGGGAACCTCCGACGGCACGCCGACGGCACGCCGGTCAAGATGTCCGGCAGCCCCCGCAACGTTCACCTCCACCTGCGACCGGGAACGGTCCCGGACGCGCGGCGAGCGCTCTCGGACCACGACGCGCGGACGTTCACCCGGCGGGAGGCGATCGACCGCGACCTCTTCGGCGACCGCCCGGTCTCAGACCGGTTCCGACGGCGCTGCGGCGACCTGATCGTCACGCACCGCGACTCGGGAGTGTGGTTCGGCGACGTCGAGCCGGAGAAACTGTCGTACGTCGGGATGCACGGCGGGCTCAACCCGGCGGAGATGCTGGTCCCGTTCGCGGCGGCCCGCGCCTCGGCGCTCGACTGACGCGGCGCGCGGTCCGGACTCGACGCCGGCCTCTGCCGGGTGTCTTGCGTCGACCTCCCGGGCTTACCCGTCGTAGGGCCACCGCCCGCCCGTCTTCAGCTCCTCGACGTACCCCTCGTCGATGGCGTCGCGGATCGACTCCCGCGATCGGTGGTCCGCCCCCACGTCACCCGTCGCGAACCGGTAGACGGCCGCGGTCACGAGCGTCGCCACCTCGCGGAGGTCGCGGGAGTCGAGCTTGTCGATGGTGTCGGCGTGAGTGTGGCCCCAGCCGCGCCCTGACTGGTCGCTCGTCGTCGACGCCATCACGGCCGGGATTCCCTCCTGAACGAACGCCCACTGGTCGCCGTGGGGCGAGATCGTCTCGCCGGTCGTCAGGGGGGCATCGAACGCGTCCGCGACCGCCTCGAACGGCTCGCGCATCCCGTCGAACCCGTTCGTCCCCACGCGGAGGTTCCGCGAGCTACACGCGCCGTCGAGGTTCACCACGCAGGCGATATCCTCCTTCGGGGTCGTCTCCGCCGAGTGGTATGCCCCCCACAGCCCGATCTCCTCCGAGCCGAAGGTGACGAGGCGCACCCGCGTGTCGAGGTCGCCCTCGACCGTCGCGAGCAGGCGACCGACCTCCGCGACGAGCGCCGACCCCGCGCCGTTGTCGTTGGCGCCGTCGCTCACGTCGTGGGCGTCGACGTGGGCGGTGAGGTACACCGCCTCCTCGGTGTCCGGGCCGACCTCCGCGACCGCGTTCACCGAGGTCGTCGGCTCGTTGCGGCAGTCGACGTCGAGCGAGACGGTCGGGCGGTCGGCTCCCGAGCCGCGGCCGCCTCCGCCGTCGCCGTCCGCGGCCGTCTCGGCGAGCCGCGAGAGCCGGTCGCCGACCTCCTTCGAGACGCCGACGGCGGGGATCGGCCCCGGTCGGTTGTGGTACCCGATCTCGCCGGTGGGCGGGAGCGCCCCCTCGATGTGGTTCCGGAAGACGAACCCGACCGCGCCGCGTTCCGCCGCCGCGACGTACTTCTCCATCCGGTGGATCCACCGGTCGTGGCTCTCCGGCGTGCGAGAGGAGGCCATCGCGACCGCGCCGTCCAGCGCCTCGCCCGCGGCCGCGAACTCCTCGTCGGTGCCGTCGCCGACGTCGACGAGGGGGGCCGTCACCTCGCCGCTCGGGGTCCCGGGCAGCGCGATCACCTCGTGGGAGTTCCCGTGGTGCCGCTCCACCGCGCCCGACACCGACAGCGAGGAGTCGCCGCGCCACCAGCCGGGGATCTCGAACTCGTCGAGCCCGGCGTTCCGCAGGCCGGCCGCCTCGAACGCCTCGACGACGCGCTCCGCGCCGCGCCGCTCCCCGGTCGATCCCGCCATCCGGTTCCCGATGTCGGTCAGGTCCGTGAGGAGGCTCCACCCGAAGTCGCTCGTCCGCGCGTCGCCCACGACGCGGTCCGGTAGCTCGGTCATACGGTTCGGTAGTGCCCCGAGCGAAAAGGGGTTGCGGGAGTCGCGGATCGCCTCGTCTGGCTTCGCGAGGCCGTACCGGTTCACTTCCACTCCTCGGCGTCCTCGGCGGCCTGCATCTCTCCTTTAGCTCGTCTCGGCGCCCGCCGAACCGTCAGCGCGATCACGACGACGTAGAACCCGCCGACGAGCGCGAGCACGAGCGCGCCGGGGATCGGCCCAACCGACGCCGTCGCGACGACGCCGTTTCCGGCGGTGGTGAACACCGTGAGCCGCACGACCCACGCGGCGACGAGGACGGAGACGAGCGGCGCGTACACCCGTCGGAGACGCCGCGAGACCGCCTCGACGGCCGGCATCTTGATAGTCGGCTCGCGGAGGTCCTCGCTCAGCAGCGCCCGCCAGTTCGACTGCTCGACGCCCTCCGGATCGAGGGCGTTCGCGAACACGTTCTCCTCCAGCAGCCGGACGCGGGACCGCCACACGTCGAAGGTGCGGTACCGACGCGTCTCGATGCCGAGGAAGACGCTGAGCATGACGAGCCCGATGAGCAGCACGTAGTGCGGCCGCGACGCGCTCGAGAAGGTCCACGTGAGCAGGGACGCGGTCACCACGACCGCCCAGTTGGTCGTGCGGTCGATGCGGGTCCGCCACGAGCTCGTCCGTCCGAGCTCGCCGCGGTATGCGTGGCCCATCAGCGAGAGGAAATCGGACCGGTCGCCGGCGGCCTCGGCGGCGACCTCGCGCTCCTCCCGAGACTCGGGGTCGAAGTCCTCCGACGGTTCGGACATACCGACCCGTACCGAGGCGGGGCAGGTAAAAGCGAGGCGAGACTCAGGCGGGGTCCGCCGCGGTCACCTCGACGTCGACCTCATCGGGGTCGACGCCGATCCGCGCGAACTGCGTCCGGACGTGGTCGCGGGCCGCCTCGACCGCCTGGTCGCGCGTGTCGAACCCGCGGGGCATCGGCTCCTCGAAGGCGACGCGGATCTCCTCGCCGTCGACGACGAGCGGGGAGCCGCCGCTCTCGACCTCGTAGAAGGAGTCGCACACCCACACGTACGGCGCGTCCTCGTCGGGCGCGCCCTTGTACGCCGGCGGCTCTTCGCCGCGCTCGAACACCGTACCGGTGAGGTCCGTCCCGCCTCCGCTGCCGCGAACGAGTATCATGGCACGGGTACGGGGTCGAGCGTGATAAGCGCGCCGCGGGAGGGGTTCCCGTGCGTCCCGGCGGGAGGGCAAACGCTTTCGGCCCGGCGGCCGGTGGATACGCCATGACGCTGGAGGATTTCACCGAGTTCACTGGAGACGGTGACGGCGACGGCGGCGCGCCGAGCGAGGCCGACGGCGGAGGCGACTCCACGGCCGACGGCGGGGTTGCCTCGGCGGCCGACGGCGGGAGTGCGGCCGATGCGGGGGGTGATTCGGCGACCGAAGCCGGGACCGCTGACGCGCGCGGCGACGCGGAAGACGAGGCCTTTGCCGCCTACGACGCGACGCCGGCCGGCAGCGACGCGGGGCTCGGCGTCGTGTCGGTCTCTCAGGGGCTCCGCGTGGCCGAGGAGGAAGACGAGACGTCGCTGAAGGCGTTCGTCACGACCGGCAACCGCGAGTCGGTGCGGCTCGGAAAGTACCTCCTGATCCCGTACCCGGACGGCGAGCGGCTGTTCTGTCGGATCACGGGACTGGAGTACGCGCAGGAGTTCCAGTCCGACGACGCGACCGAGATCCACGCCCGCCGGCAGATGCGCCGCGACGAGTTCGCCGAGCGCGACTACAAGTTCGTCGCCGACCTGGAGCCGATGTCCGTCGTCTACGGCGAGGGCGAGGGGATGAAACGCCGGATGACGGACCGCGTGCCGAAGCCGGGCGCGGTCGTCGAGGAGGCCGACGACGACGCCGAGATCAAGACGGGGCTGAAGATCCCCGACGACGGCGTCTTCCTCGGCCACCTCTCCGTCGGGGGCGAGAAGGTCCGCACCGCGGCGGAGCCCCCGACGGTCGACTACCGCGTCAAGGACGACTACGGCGACGGCGACCCACTCGCGTTCCGGCACACGCTCGTCGCCGGCGGCACCGGTTCCGGGAAGACCCACGCCTCGAAGAACGTCCTCCGCCAGTACCTCGACTCCGACCGAACCTACCCGATGGGCGACGGCCGCGAATCGCGAATGGCAGTCGTCCAGTTCGACCCGCAGGACGAGTACGCGCAGATGCACGACGACAACCCCGACCTCGACGACGCGTTCGCGCGCCGGCTGGAACGCGAGGGGATCGCCCACGGGGGCCACGACGACACCGTCGCCCTCGTGCCCCGCGTCGCGAACGCGACGTACCCCGGCGAGGGGCACCGCGCCGAGCGCGTCGAGTTCACGATCCCCTTCTCGCTGGCGAAGGACATGCCGTGGCTGGTCGCCGGCTCCGGGCTCAACGACAACCAGTACCCCGCGCTGTTGACCCTCATCAACCGGTTCTTCGACAACTACGGCGACGCGGGCACCTACAGCGAGTTCCTCTCGTACCTCGACGACCCGGCGCTCAAAGAGGAGCTCCACGAGAGCGGTCGGATCCACGAGGCGACGTTCGACGCGGTCAAACGGCGGGTCCGCGGGGTCCCGAGCGGGATCTTCGATCAGGACGCGAAGCCGATCACGGAGCTGGACCACACCCTCGTGCGCCCCGGCGGGCTCTCGGTCGTCCCAACCTACCACCTGCCGACCTCCCGGCAGAAGGAGATCGTCGTCCTCGCGGTCGCGGGGCTACTCGTCGACGACAAGCTCTCGAACGACCCGGCGAGCGACCGGATCAAGGAGACGCCGCTGCTGGTCGGGATGGACGAGGCGCACAACTTCCTCGCCGACGCCGACAACGTCCAGGCCCAGAAGGTGGTCCAGAAGTTCACGGAGGCCGCGAAGCAGGGCCGCAAGGAGCGGCTGGGCCTGTTCCTGATCACGCAGGACCCCCAGGACGTGGCCGAGTCGGTGTTCAAGCAGGTGAACACGAAGATCGTCTTGAACCTCGGCGACGAGGACGCGATCTCCAGCGTCAACATCCCGTCGAACCTCGCCGGCAAGGTGCCGTACATGGAGAAGGGGCAGATGGTCGTCTACTCGCCGGACAACTCCGAGCCCGTCGAGCTGATCGGCCTCTCGGAGTGCGTGACGCGGCACGACTGAGACGAGCGCCGCGCGGCCGGCGAGCGCTCCGCGACCGACTGCCCCGCCGCCCGGTCCCGGCCTACGGCCTCGCGGTGAATTGTCGCCGGCTCGAACTCATCGCCGCCCTTTTTGTCCGGAGCAGTCGAACCGCCGCGTATGAGCAAGCGCATCCTCGTCGCGGTGGACGGGTCGGAAGAGGCGGCCGAGGCGCTGCGGTTCGCGGCCGACGAGTGGCCGGACGCCGACCTCACGGCCCTTCACGTGATCAACCCCGCCGACTCGGCGACGGGCGCCGACGGCGGGTTCCCGGGCGCGTCCGACCAGTGGTACGAGAGCGCCAAGCAGCGCGGCGAACGGGTCCTCGCCGAAGTGTCGGAGATAGTCGACCGGGATGTCGAGACGCGGCTGGAGGTCGGCCGCCCGACGAAGACGATCCTCGGCGTCGCGGGCGGCGAGAAGCCGGTCGGCGAAGACGGCGAGGACGGCGAGCCGTTCGACCACCTCGTGCTGGCGAGCCGGGGCCGGACCGGCCTCTCGCGGGTCCTCCTCGGCAGCGTCGCTGAGGGCGTGGTGCGCCGCGCCGAGGTGCCCGTCACGGTCGTCCGCTGAGCGCGCTCCGCTGACGAGGCGGTCCGCCTACCCCTCGGCGCGCTCGGCCGCGACCACCTCGCCGACCATCGACCACCCCTCCTCGTCGGGTCCGGACCGGCCGAGCAGGATGTCCTCGTAGTCCTCGGAGCTGATCAGTCGGAACTCGGCGTCGGCGTCGCCGTCGGTTCGGACGCCCTCGCCGCGGAACTCCCGCTGGAAGAACTCCGTCGACGAGAACTCGAAGACGCCGGTCTCGCCGGAGTCGAGTTCGAGCCGAACCGGTTGGGGCTGGACGTTGTGGATCCGCTTCGCGATCGGGTTGAGATCCGGCATACCGACGTGTCGGTCCGGTCCGCTCATAAGTGGCCGCCTCCGCGGACGGCCCGAACCCGGACGGTGCGGAGGGCACGCACCCCGATGACGCGGACCGCGGTGTAACGGGTCGGAATCAAAAGCGGCGCCGGAAAGCGGAGAGCCGGAAAAAAGCGTTACTCGTCGAGGACGTCGTCGTACTCGCCGGCGTCGACGCGGTCGTCGAACGTCCGGGCGTCCTCGCCCTCGATGGTGACGCCGAGGGAGGCGCAGGTGCCGCCGACCTCCTTGGCGGCGGCCTTCGTGTCGTACGCGAGCAGGTCGCTCGACTTCTGCTCTGCGACCTTCTTCACCTGTTCGATCGACATGTCGGCGACGAAGTTCTCCTGCGGCTCGCCGGAGCCGGTGTCGAAGCCGGCCTCGTCCTTGATGAGCTCCGCCGTGGGCGGCACGCCGACCTCGATGGTGAAGGAGCCGTCGTCGTCGTACTCGACGGTGACGGGCACCTCCATGCCGTCGAAGGCAGCGGTCTCGTCGTTGATCTCCTCGACGACGTCCTGAACGTCCACCGGCGTCGGTCCGAGCTCGGGACCGAGCGGCGGGCCGGGGTTGGCCTGCCCGCCGGGGACGAGCGCTTCGATAGTTCCAGCCATGTCCGTACGAACCCGACGCCGACTTTTAACGGTTGTTCTTTCGGGCAGGGGGCGATAGCGGTTCGCATACGGCGTCCCGACGCCCCGCCGGAAGGAGTTCCCGTCCCGCCGGTCGGGCGGCGACGAGCGCGGCTACGCGTCCGTCGCGACGGGGTCGTTCCCGCCGGCCTCGCCCGCGGCCTGCCCGGGCAGGAACGTCCCGGTCTCCCGTCGGACTCCGAAAAGGAGGACGACGCCGGCCAGCAGCGGGAGGACGGCGCAGGCGGCGTAGATCGGCGTGAAGCCGACCGCCTCGATGAGGGGGAGCGACACCATGGGGCCGAGCCCGCCCCCCACGTCGCCGAGGACGTTGTTCGTTCCCGAGGCGCGCCCCATGCGCTCGTCGGGGGTGAGGTCAGCGAGCAGCGCCATCATCGGGCCGCTCGTCCCGCCCTGTCCCGCGCCGATGAAAACGCAGGCGAGACCCAAGGAGAGGACCGAGCCGGCCCGCGCGAGCAGCAGGAACCCGACGAACGAGACGACGAGGAATGTCAGGAGGATCGGCGTGCGGGAGTCGCGGGTGTCGGAGACGCGTCCGCCGACGAGCATGAAGAACGCCGCCGAGAGGACCGTTCCGGCCATGAACAGCCCGGAGGTGCCCTGCGGGGCGAGACCGAACAGCGAGATGTCGTTCGCGCCGAGGAACAAGACGAGCGTGGAGAACAGCGCGCCGATGTACGCGAACATCAGTCCGAAGTTGACCAGCCCGACCGTCAGCGCCGGGACGGCGGTGTCGATCTCCCACGGCCTGATCGAGTCGTCGGAGCGGTCGCCGGTGACGTGCGTCTCCGGGACGTACCGGTAGGCGACCGCGCTCGCGGTGAGCGCGAAGGCGGCGGCGACGGCGAAGGCGGCGACGTTGCCCACGAGCGCGGAGACGACGCCGCCGAGGACGAGGCCGGCCGGGAACCCCATCGTGATCCCGCCGCGGACGATCCCCATGTTCGTCCCCCGCGAACCGCTGTCGGAGAGGTCGGCCGCGATGGTGTACGCCGTCGCGAACACCGCCGCGGAGCCGAGCCCCCAGAGGACCCGCGCGAGCAGGAACCACGTCTCGGGCGCGACGGCGACGCCGATCGGGGCGAACCACTGCTCGGGACCGACGACCAACGGGCCGACGGCGAACGCGGGGAGCGAGGCCGCGAGTGGACGGAGCGCCTCTGCGGGGGGCATCGCGAGCGCGACGACGTAGCCGAGCGTGGCGACCCCCTCGACGAACAGCCCGGCGACGAACGGCGTCCGGGTCCCGTACCGGTCGACGAGGGCGCCGGCGGGCGCGTTCGCGATGAGTCGAACCCACCGGTTCGCGGAGAGGATCGCGCCGACCATGAACGCGGAGATACCGAGGACTGCGCCGAGGTTGGGGAGGATCGGGAAGACGACGCCGCCGCCGAAGCCGACGAAGAACGTGCTCGCGATCACCGCGAGCAGCACCGGCGGCGGTCGCTCGAACCCGAAGCGGCTCATTCGCCGGGGTCCGTGGACCTGCCGGCCGCTCCGTCGTCGTCGACCGATTCGTCAGGGTCGGCGTCGCCCCGAAGCGCGTCGATCGACTCGTCGAGCGGCGGCAGTTCCACGCCCTCCGCGAGCAGCGGGCCGACGATCCGCCGGAGCGTCGCCTCTGCGACCTCGCGGGTGTAGCCGGCCGCGTCGTCGTCGCGCCCGGCGCCGGCGAGGGTGATCTGTCTGGTCCGGGCGCCGTCGAGGGTGGCCACGAGCAGCGCCGCCGTCTCCTCCGCGTCGACGTCGCGGAAGACGCCGGCATCGATCCCGTCCCCGAGGATGTCGGCGACGGTGCCCCGCAGCAGCCGGTCGCTGCGCGCCAGCTGCTCGCGGATCCGCTCGTTGAACGGTCCCTGCGTGCGCAGCTCCAACAGGGCGATGTGGAACGCCTCGCGGTCGGCCTCGTCGGGCGCGAAGACGAACCACCCGACGAACTGGACCAGCCGCTCGACGGGCGGGTCGTCGGCGCGGGCCGCGATCCGCTCCTCCGAGTCGGTGACGACGTAGTCGAGGAAGGCGACGAGCAGGTCCTCCTTCGTGTCGTAGTGGTAGTGGAGCAGCGACTTGCTCTTCGAACACTCGTCGGCGATGTCCTGCATCGTCAGGTCGGCGTACCCGTGAGCGCGGAGGGCGCTGTACACCCCGTCCATGATCTCCTCCGCCGCGCTCGGCGCGTCGCTCATTGACTGACTAGTCAGTCAACGAGCGGTAAATCCCTATCGGTCGGGGTCGGATCGGGTGTTTCGCCGTCGGCGCCGACCGGGCCTACCGCCCGCGGTGGCCCGCGATCCGGAGCGGCCGCTCGAGGGGTGAAAGCGGTCGAAAAGCCGATTCGCCTCGGGTGTCGTCGCCGACTTACAGACGGGTGACGTTCGACGCGCGCGGACCCTTGTCCGCCTCCTCGATGTCGAACTCGACTTCCTGACCCTCTTCGAGGTCCGGACCGCCGACGTCCTCCATGTGGAAGAACACGTCCTCGTCCGCGTCGTCAGTCGAAATGAAACCGTAGCCGCCAGTGTCGTTGAAGAAATCGACTTCGCCTTTCGCCATTGCGACCGAAGAAGCGGGAGTGGAACATAAAAGGCTTCCGTGACGGTGCGGTCCCTGAAACCCGGTCTCACGGGCCGGTCCGACCGCGTCGCGCCGCCGCGAGCCGGCTCTCGCGGAGCGTTCAAAAATCCGCCATTTCGGGTCGTTGCGTCCGTTTCGCGGGCGTTCGTCGCTCGCCGAGATCCGGGAGCGAGCCCCGCCGTGTTAGTAACTACTATACGACCCCGGTTCAGAACCGTTAGGTATGAGTCAGTCGTACAATCGAGGCCTCATCGAGGACTTCGGCCGTTGGCGGGAGTTCGAGGCGGGGATGTGGGCGTGGATCTTCCACAAGTTCACCGGATGGGTGCTCATCGGGTACCTGTTCACGCACATCGCCGTGTTGAGTACGGGGATTCCGGCGGCCGGCGCCAGCGAAGCCGCGATCGCCGCGGGCAACGACGTGTACACGCAGACGATCGTCTCGCTGGAGGGGCTGCTGCTCGTCCGCATCCTGGAGGTCGGCCTGCTGGCGGTCGCCGTCTTCCACATGCTCAACGGCACCCGGCTCCTCCTCACCGACCTCGGCATCGGGTTGGACGCACAGGACAAGAGCTTCTACGCGTCGCTGGTCCTCACCGGAGCGATCACCGTCGCGTCCGTGCCGACGTTCATCGCGGGGGCGTTCTGAGATGGCCGAGCGCTACTCCTCGTTCCAGTCGGGCGGCCGGATGTGGCTGCTCCAGCGGATCACGGCGGTGTTCCTGCTGGTCGTGTTGGCGTTCCACTTCTTCCTGCTCCACTTCGTCCACCACGCCGACGAGGTGTCGTTCCTCGCCAGCTCCGGCCGGATGGAGCAGCTGAGCTACTACTCGCTGATGATCCTCTTCCTCGTGACAGCGACGTTCCACGGGGTCAACGGCGTCTACAACGCGCTGGTCAACCAGGGGCTCACCGGCACGAAACGCACAGTGATCAAGTGGACGCTCGTCGCCGCGAGCGTCGTGCTGATCGCGCAGGGAATCCGCACCGCGAACGCGTGGGCGGGCATCGGACTCTACTGAACCGACAATGAGCACGCAAATTCCGAAGCAGACCGAGGAATCGACCGAGGCCGAAACCGAGACGGAGCCGGCCTCGAAGGGCGAGGAGCGCCGCGCCGAGAAGCGGCGCCGCGCGGCCGAGCGCCGCCAGCAGCGACAGGAGGAGGAAGCGGAGAAGGCGGCCGCCGACGAGAGCACGGTCGAGCTGAAGGTGTTCCGCTACGACCCGCAGGTCGAGGGGAAACAGGAGCCGCGGTTCGACACCTTCCACGTCCCGTTCACGAAGGGGATGACCGTCCTCGACGCGCTGATGTACGCGCGAGACACGTACGACTCCTCGCTCACGTTCCGCCACTCCTGCCGGCAGGCGGTGTGCGGCTCCGACGCGATGTTCGTCAACGGCGGCCAGAAGCTTGCCTGTAAGACGCAGATATCGGACCTCGAGGAGCCGGTCCGCGTCGAGCCGCTCCCCCACGCCGAGGTGACGAAGGACCTCGTCGTCGACATGGAGCACTTCTACGAGCAGATGGAGGCCGTCGAGCCGTACTTCCAGACGGACGAGTACCCGGACGGCGAGCTCGAAGAGCAGCGCCAGGACCGGGAGAACCGCGAGAAGATCAAGATGTCCACGCGCTGTATCTGGTGTGGCGCGTGTATGTCCTCGTGTAACGTCGCCGCGGGGGACAACGAGTACCTCGGGCCGGCCGCGATCAACAAGGCGTACCGGTTCGCGATGGACGAGCGCGAGGGCGAGGAGATGAAACAGAAGCGCTTAGAGATCATCGAGCAGGAGCACGGTGTCTGGCGGTGTCAGACGCAGTTCTCCTGTACGGAGGTGTGCCCGAAGGACATCCCCCTCACCGAGCACATCCAGGAGCTGAAGCGCGAGGCGGTCAAAAACAACCTGAAGTTCTGGTAATCCCGACAGACAGTATCAAGGGACTTCGGAACTTACGAAATTACATACCAACAATGCACGAACACGATGTCGTCGTCGTCGGGGCCGGCGGGGCGGGACTCCGGGCGGCGATCGCGGCACAGGAAGCGGGCGCGGACGTGGCGATGGTGTCGAAGCTCCATCCCGTCCGGTCGCACACGGGCGCGGCAGAGGGCGGGATCAACGCGGCGCTGCGCGACGCCGACTCCTGGCAGGACCACGCGTACGACACGATGAAGGGGTCCGACTACCTCGGCGACGCGCCCGCGGTCGAGGCGCTCTGTCAGGAGAGCCCCGAGGAGGTCATCCGCCTCGAACACTGGGGGATGCCGTTCTCCCGCGAGGACGACGGGCGCGTCTCGCAGCGACCGTTCGGCGGCCTGTCCTTCCCGCGCACGACGTACGCGGGCGCCGAGACCGGCCACCAGATGCTCCACACGATGTACGAGCAGGTGGTCAAACGCGGGATCACGGTGTACGACGAGTGGCACGTGATGGACCTGGCCGTCACCGACGAGGACGATCCCGCGGAGCGGACCTGCCACGGTGTCGTCGCGTACGACATCCAGAGCGGCGAGATAAGCGGCTTCCGCGCCGAGAACGGCGTTATCCTCGCGACCGGCGGGATGGGGCAGGTGTTCGACCACACCACTAACGCGGTGGCGAACACCGGCGACGGCGTCGCGATGGCGTACCGAGCCGGCGTCCCGATGGAGGATATGGAGTTCATCCAGTTCCACCCGACGACGCTGCCGTCGACCGGCGTCCTCATCTCCGAGGGCGTCCGCGGCGAGGGGGGAATCCTCTACAACAGCGAGGGCGAGCGGTTCATGTTCGAACACGGCTACGCGAACAACGACGGCGAGCTCGCCTCCCGCGACGTCGTCTCCCGCGCCGAGCTGACCGAGGTCAACGAGGGGCGCGGCATCGAGGACGAGTACGTTCACCTCGACATGCGCCACCTTGGCGAGGAACGCATCCTCGACCGCCTGGAGAACATCCTCCACCTCGCGGAGGACTTCGAGGGCGCCGACGGGCTCACGGAGCCGATGCCGGTCAAGCCCGGTCAGCACTACGCGATGGGCGGCATCGAGACGAACGAGTTCGGCGAGACCGTCATCGACGGGCTGTACGCCGCCGGCGAGTGCGCCTGCGCCTCCGTCCACGGGGCGAACCGCCTCGGCGGTAACGCGCTGCCGGAGCTCATCGTCTTCGGCAAGCGCGCCGGCCGCCACGCCGCCGGCGAGGAGATGGGTGAGGCCGAGATCGAGACCGGCCGCTCGGGCGACTGGCAGCCCGCCGACTACGAGTTCGGTGTTGAGGTCGGCGAGACGAGCGGTTCGGGCACGGCCGCGGCCGACGGCGGCGCCGTGGCGACCGACGCCGAGAGCGTCCTCGGCGGCGCCGTCGACCGAGCGCAGGAGCGCGTCGACGAACTGCTCTCGCGGAAGGGCCGCAACCACGCCGAGATCCGCTCCGCCGTTCAGGAAACGATGACGGACAACGTCAACGTGTTCCGCGAGGAAGGGCGACTTGAGGAGACGTTAGCCGACCTCCGCGAGGCCCGCGAGGCGTACAAGGACGTCGCGGTGTCGGACCCGTCCCGGACGTTCAACACCGACCTCATCCACACGATCGAGACGCGGAACATCTTGGACCTCGCGGAGGCGCTGACGATGGGCGCGCTCGCTCGCGAGGAGTTCCGGGGCGCCCACTGGCGCAAGGAGCACCAGGAGCGCAAAGACGAGGACTGGCTGAAGCACACGCTCGTCTCGTGGAACGACGGCGAGCCGGAACTGTGGTACAAGCCGGTCGTCCTCGAGGGCGAGAACAAGACGTACGAGCCGAAGAGCCGGTCGTACTGAACCGCCCGGGACGCTCGGTCGCCCGCGGCGGCGCGTCGCGGCTCCGACCTCTTGGGCCGGAGTTCGCCCGGTCCGGTCGCGGCCCCCGATCTGTCCGGCGGCGGCCCCGGATCGTTTCGCCCGATCGATCCGGATCGTTCACGGTTCCTTATCCGTCGACGGTCGAAACCGAGCGTCGATACGCGTCGATTCGCCGTTCGTCGATCGACGTTATCGGTCCGATTTGAGAGAAAAATGGCTTCAGGGCTGTTCTCAGACCGATCCACGCCGTTTCGACGAACGTTGAATAGGGGGTTTATTATCGTCGAACCCGTCATTTCGGACAAGATGATCGAGACGGAGACCGCGTCCGCGGCGGCCCCCGCGCTGCCCCGGGAGCTCCAGTCGCCCCGCGCCAAGCTCGTGTACCTGTACCTGACCACGAACGGCGACGCCACGGTGTCCGAGATGGGCGAGTCGCTCGGGATGAAGAAGCTCTCCCTGTACAGTATCCTGAAGACCCTCCGCAGCGAGGGACTCGTCGACTGCGACGGCGACCGGTACGTCCCGAACTGAACGGGCCGCGCCACCGCCGCACGCTGCTTTTCACGCTCGTTCCGCACCGCCTCGTTCTCGTACGGCCCTCCCCGGCGGAGCGTTTAGGGACGCGGAGCCCACAGAGCAACCGTGGACGCGAATCAGACGGATTTCGAGAACCCGTTCGCGATGGACGCCGACTGCGAGAACTGCGCCGAGCTGTGCGGCGCTCGCGACCGCGTCGTTCACGGCTACGGCGACGTCGGCGCGGAGTTCCTCGTCGTCGGGACCGGCCCCACGGAGGCCGCCGAGCGCAACGGCGTCCCCTTCACCGGCGCGGGCGGCGGCGAACGCGTCCAGTCGATCTTCGCCGACCTCGGGTTCGTCCGGTCGGCGCCGGACGCCGCGGAACCGGACGTACAAAACCTCTTCTTCACGAACCTCACGCGGTGTCGCCACCCCGACCGCGAGCCGACGGACCGGGAGGTCGACACCTGCGAGCCCTTCCTCAACGCGGAGATCCGGATGATAAACCCCCAGATCATCGTGCCGGTCGGCGACCGACCGCTCCGCGAGCTGGCGGTCGAGTACACGACTCGCCGGCCCGACTCGTTCGATGTCGACGCGGAACACGCGACGACGATTCGCGGACGCGGGTTCGAGCTCGTGCCGATGAAAGAGCCGAGCGAGATGAGCGACGCCGAGGCGGACGCCTTCTGCGACCACATGCGCGAGAACGTCCTGAGCCGGGACTACCGGCAGACGAAGGGCCGACAGAGCCGCTGAGCGGTCGCGACCTCTCCTGAGCGTCGCTCAGTCGTCGAGGTCGATGTCCTCGATGATTCCCTCCGTCGCGTCCTTGCTGTCCGCGCCGAACGCGCAGTCGACGATGATGTGCCCGCCGAGCGTCGTCGGCGAGATCACCTGGTCGGCGCCGGCGCGCCGGAGCTTGTCCACGTTCTCCCGCTGCGTCACCGCCGCGACGATGCGCACGTCGGGATTGAGCTGGCGGGCGGTGAGGATGGCCAGCGCGTCGTGCGCGTCGTCTTCGGTGGCGGCGACGACCGCCCGGGCCCCGTCGAGGTTCACGTGTTCGAGCGGGTCGACGTCGCTGGGATCCGCGGTGTACACCGGGATGTCGCGGTCAGCGAGCCGCCTCGCGGCGGCCTCGTCCGGCGTCACCACGGCGTACTCGACGCCGTCGCGGGCGTCGAGCTCTTCGAGTATCGGTTCCGTCAGGTCCCCGTAGCCGAGCACGAGGACGTGGTCGTCGAGGAGGTCGATCTGTCTGTCGGTCATCTTTCCGAGCGCCTTGGAGAGCTGCGCCTCGATGGCGGGCGTGAGGAGGACCCCGAGCGCCACCGCGAAGGCGGCGACGTTCACCACGAGCGAGGAGAGCGCGAACAGCTGCGCGATGTCGGAGGCGGGACCGGTCGCGGGGTGGACGTCGCCGTACCCCACCGTCGAGGCGGTGACGACGGTGAAGTAGAAGGCGTCGACGATCGTCTCGATGCCCTCGAACTGGTCTCTGAGGGCGTACGACCCGAGCGTCCCGTACGCGACCGCCCCCACGAGCGCCGCGCCCGCGGCCAACTGCGTCGGGGAGGGCCTGAAGTCCCGGTCGAACCGGCCCCGGTTGACCACGAGCGTCGGCACGGAGAGGAGCGACAGCGCCACGAGCGGGAACGACAGGACGGAGGCCTGCATCAGCCCCTGAAGTGCCGTCAGCGGCAGCAACACGGCCGTGGTGTACCACCCGATCCGGTAGCCGTTCCGGAGCGCGAACCCGCTCCCGAACATCGCGAAGCCGGTTATCGTCCCGGTGAACCCGACCGTCTGGCGGACGACCGGGAGCACGTACGGGGCGAGCGGCCCGTCGACGCCGAGCCCCCCGATCTGGGCCAGCCCGGCGAGGATCGACAGCACCGCGACCGCGAACGTCAGGAGGATCGACGCCCGAACGGTCACCCAGTCCCGGGTCAGCTCCATGTTCCCGGGTCGCCGAGACCGAACTTAAACCCCGCGAGGCCGCCGCGGAATCGATCCGACGGGCGCTCCGCGCGTCGCTCGCGCCGGTACTGGTTTAACCGCGCCGCGGATTGGACGCCGTATGTCGCTGCCCGTCGAGATCGTCTTCGGCGTCTACCTCGGGGTGATCACCGGGATCGTTCCCGCGCTGGTGGCCGGGACCCTCGGGTTCGTGTTCAAGTACGTCACCGACGTGACGATCCCCGGGCTCGGAGTGGTCGTGCTGTCGCTCGCGATCGCCGGCGTCAACGGCGGCCTGCTCGCGCTCAACGACGAGACGATTCGGTCGTCGGAGCGCGCGCCAGCGATCCTCACGGCGATCGTCGTGGTGTTGATGATCTCGCTGTACGCCCACGCGCAGGGGGACCGCCTCGGCGCCAGCGCCCCCAAGCGGATCTCGCTCAAGCAGCTCCGCGACCGCACGCTCTCGACGGACGTGATCGAGCTCGTCGGCGGCCGCGGGCGCGTCTCCGTCGAGGTCGCCGGCGAGGTGACCGACATCGAGGGGTACCCGCCGCTGCCGGCTGACACGCGCGCCGCGATCCTCGACGGCGACTGGACGTTTCCGGCCGACCTCCCGCTCGCGGAGCTGGAAGACCGGTTCGCGGAGCGGCTCCGCACCGAGTTCGACCTGGCCGACGTGTCGGTCCAGATCGACGAACAGGCGCGCGCGACGGTGTCGGCCGCCCCGCCGACCGGCGCGCTCTCGAAGCGGGTGCCCGCCGGGAAGCGCGCGGTGTCGGTGTCGGCGCTCGTGCCGACCGGGATCGCCCGCGGCGACGTCGTTCGCGTGATAACGCCGGACATCGACGTCGAGGGCGCCGTCATCGCCGCGCAGTCGAGCGGGAAGCCGGAGCTGGGCGCCGGGGCGGCGTCGACTGTGGTTCCCCCCGCGGGCGACGACGCGGATTCGGAGGACTTCCGAACCGACGGCGGGGAGACGGACGCTCCCTCGCCCCCGGCGGCGACCGCGCCCACGACGACCGGGGGTGAGGGGCGGGTGACGCTCGCCGTCGACCGCTCCGAGGCGACGGATCTCCTCCGCGCCGACCGCGGGCGCGTGCTGGTGCTGTCGCGGGGCACCCGCCGCGAGTACGAGCTCACGGCCCTGCTCCGGCGGACGGGGAAGCGGTTCCGCAAGGTCACCGTCGCCGCCGGCGGACCGTTGGACGGGCACACCATCGGCGAGGCCGAGGTCCGCGAAGCCTACGACGTAGCCGTCCTCGCGGCCCGTCACGACTCGTGGCGCGTCGCGCCCGACGGGACGCAGCCGCTGTCGGCGGGCGACGACCTGTTCGTCGTGGGGAGCCGCGACGCGCTCGACCGGTTCGCGGAGGTGGCCGCGTGAGCCCCGCGCTCGGTGCGGTCGCCGCCGTCGGCGTCTCCCTCGCCGCCGCTGATGTCCCCCTCGCCGCCGTCGAGGTCGGATTCGCGCGGCCGCGACAGGCGGCCGTCACGCTCGTCACGTTCGCGGTCGTCGCCGCCCTCCTGACCGGGGGCGCGGCGCTCTCCTACCGCTGGTACTTCCGAACGGCGATCCCCGAGGGGGTGACCGGGCTGCTGGGCGTCGCGGTCGTCGCGCTGTACCTCAACACGACCTCGCTGGGGTCGGTCGCGATCGGCGATAATCCGACCCTGTTGGCGCCCGAGAGCGTGTTCTTCAACCTCGTCTCGCTCGGCGTCGCAGTGGTGATGGCGCCCGTCGGCCGATACGCGGGCGACAGGCTCGCGGTCGACGTGTTTGCGCTCTCCGGCGCCAAGCAGCTCGACGGCGAACTCAGCGGGGTCGTGCGCGCTGTCGGGCGGTTCACGGCGGTGACGCTCCCACCGGCCGACGAGATCGGTGACATGGAGACGTACGACCCCGTCTCCCCGGAGAAGAAGGACGAGATCGCCGAGAAGACGCTGCTCTTCCCCCGGAAGCTCTCTCCGGAGTCGCTCCGCGAACGGCTCGTCACCCGGCTCAAAGACGAGTACGGCGTCGGCTACGTCGACGTCGACCTCGACGCGGACGGGTCGGTCGAGTACTTCGCGGTCGGCTCCCGCGCCGCCGGGCTCGGCCCGACGCTCGCGCCGGAGTCGGCGGCGGTGGCGGTGGCGGCCGACCCGCCGAACAACGCCACCGCCGGGGACACGGTCCAGCTGTGGCGCGACGACGCGGAGCCGGAGCGCGTCGCGACCGGCGAACTGCGGGGCGTCGCCGGCGACGCGGTCACCGTCGCGCTCGACGAGTCGGACGCCGAACGCCTGACCGACCAAGGCGGCTATCGGCTCGTGACGCTCCCCGCCGAGCCGCGGGCGGATCGCGAGTTCGCCTCGCTGCTGCGGAGCGCGGACGAGACGATGGCCTCGGCCACGGTCGCGGCCGGGAGCGACCTCGACGGGAGCACCGTCGGCGAGGTCGGCGCCGTCGTCGCCGCGGTCCGACCGGCGGCGGGGTCCGTCCAGCCGATCCCGCCGCACGACTACGCGTTCGGCGCTGGCGACCTGGCGTACCTCGTCGGGCGTCCGGACGCGATCCGGTCGTTCGAGGCGGCCGCGTCGACCGCGGGGAGCGCCCAGACGGCGGCGTCGGCCGCGGAGGCCGCAGGCGCCGCCCAGTCCGCCGCGACCGGGGACGGCGACGCGGCGGGGGTCGAAGACGACGGCGACGCCGCCGTCGACTCCGACGGGACGCAACGCTCTTGAGCCGCCCGCGCGGGGATCCGCTATGGAGTGGAAGCTGTTCGCCGACCTCGCGGAGATCGCGGGCGACCGCGCGGTGACCGTCGACGCGGAGCCGGGCGACACGGTCGGCGACGCGCTCGACGCGCTGTTGGACGCGCACCCCGACCTCCGGGACCGCGTGATCGAAGACGGGAGCGTCGCAGACCACATCAACGTCCTCCGGAACGGGCGGAGCGTCCGCCACGACGACGGGCTCGACGCGACGCTGGAGGCGGGCGACGAACTGGCGCTGTTCCCGCCGGTGAGCGGTGGGGCCGCCGACCGATAGATCGGTCGTTTCAAACGCGCGCCGACCCCAGTCGGAGCCATGACCGACAGCGACGGGGACCCCCGAGACGACGCCGCGGACGCCGGTGGCGAGGATCACGGCGGTGAAGGCGATCACGCCGACGGTGACGGCACCGGCGGCGAGCCGAACCGCGAGGAGTTCCACGAGGACCCGGTCGGCCACACGCGCGCGACGGCGGGGATGACGGTGAGCGAACTCGTCGACGGCTACGGCGACGCGGGGATCGGGGCGGCGTCCGTCAACGAGGCGGGCGACGTGCTCGCCGACATGCTCGCGAACGACGACTGTACCGTGTTCCTCTCGCTCGCCGGCGCGATGGTGCCCGCCGGGATGCGCCGGGTCGTCGCCGACCTCATCCGCGACGGCTACGTCGACGCGCTGGTGACGACCGGGGCGAACCTCACCCACGACGCCATCGAGGCCATCGGCGGGAAGCACCACCACGGGCGCACCCACGACCCGGAGAAGAGCCTCCGCGAACACGACGAGGGGCTCCGCGACGAGGGGGTTGACCGCATCTACAACGTCTACCTCCCGCAGGAGCACTTCGCCGAGTTCGAGGGGCACCTCCGCGAGGAGGTGTTCCCCGCGCTGGAGGCCGACCCCGACGCTGACGGGACCGACGCGGTCTCCATCGCCGACCTCACGCGCGAGCTCGGCCGCGCCAACGCCGAAGTCAACGACCGCGACGACGTGCCCGAAGGGCCGGGGGTCGCGGCCGCCGCCTACGAGTCGGACGTGCCGATCTACTGCCCGGCGGTCCAGGACTCCGTGCTGGGGCTTCAGGCGTGGATGTACGCCCAGACCGCGGACTTCACGCTCGACGCGCTCGCGGACATGACCGAGCTGACCGACCTCGCGTTCGAGGCCGACGACGCCGGCTGCCTGCTCGTCGGCGGCGGCGTGCCGAAGAACTTCACGCTCCAGACGATGCTCGTCACGCCGCGGGCGTACGACTACGCCGTCCAGATCACGATGGACCCCGAGGCGACCGGGGGGCTCTCCGGCGCGACGCTCGAGGAGGCGCGCTCGTGGGGGAAGCTGGAGAAGGACGCGCGCAACGCCTCCGTCTACGGCGACGCGACCGTGATGCTCCCGATGCTCGTCGCCGCCGCCCGCGACCGCGTGGAGTAGGGTCGCGTCGCCGGTCGCCGGCGAGCGCGCAGGCGATCTCGGCCACGAGCGAGGCCGGACGCCGCACGCGATACGGGGAGAGATATATGCCTGAAGACACCGATACGTGCGCGTATGGGCTCGATCGGCGGCCGGCCGGAACTGCTCGGGGGGCCCGACGACGTCCTCGATCCGCGCTCGCGGCACAACGTCCACGTCACCCGCGCGGCGGACCTCGACCCGGTCGGTCCGTGGTCCCGCGAGACGCTGTACGCGGTCGTGCGGCGAGCCGACGGCGAGGAGCGAGTGGTCGTCCTCGATTACGGTCGTCGCGAGATCTACCTCACGGCCAGGGACGGACTCGCGTACGAGCCACCGCAGGGACTCGGCCTCGCGTCGCCGCCGACGCTCCACGTCGCCGAACCGCATCGAGTCGCCCCCGACCAGGGGGCGGTCACCGCTATCGACCCCGTCGACGTCGCTCCCGAGTTCGACGTCCTCGTCCCCGCCTTCGACTGGGACGAGATCGACGAGGACGACGTCTTACCCCCGGTTCACCGCCGGCCGTCGAGGGCGCCCGCCGGAAGCGGCGCCGGCACGTCCGGCTGACGTTCGGTGCGCATCGACCGGTCCGCCCCGCCGATGTCGGCATCGCACGCGGGGACAGCTACCCCACGCCGTCGCCACAATTTACACGGGAGGCCCGAGTACGCGACGTATGACGCGAACAGCGGTCATCGCGGGCGTCGGTCCGGGACTCGGCGAGTCGCTCGCCAGAAAGTTCGCAGCCGAAGGCTGTCGGGTGGCGCTCTTCGCTCGCTCGGCGGACTACCTCGAAGACCTCGCCGCGGACCTGCCGGACCCGGGTGAGGGGCTCGCCGTTCCGACCGACCTCACGGCGGTCGAGCAGATCCGGGACGGGTTCGAGACGGTCCGAGAGGCGTTCGGACCGGTCGACGTTCTCGTGAACCACGCGAGCGCCGCCTCCTGGACGGGACTCATGGACACGAGCGTCGAGGAGTTCGAGGAGGCGTGGGCGGTGAACGGCCGCGGCGCGTTCGCCTGCTCGCAGGAGGCGGTCGACGACATGCTCGAGACGGGCGGCGGGACGGTCGTCTTCACCGGCGCCACCTCGTCGGTGCGGAGCCTCGGCGGCGCGATCGGGTTCACGGCCGCGAAGTTCGCGGCCCGCGGGATGGCGATGGATATCGCGCAGGAGTTCGGCCCGGAGGGCGTTCACGTCGCTCACGTCGTCATCGACGGGCAGATCGACTCGCCGGGGGTTCGCGAACGGTCCCCGGACCGGGACGGCGACACGTTCCTCGACCCCGACGAGATGGCGGAAACGTACTGGCACCTCGTCGAACGGGACGACGTCGGCACGCAGCCGTTCGAGGTCCACGTCACGAACGGGCCGCGGAACTCCGAGTTCATATAACGGGGTCGGTACAGCGGACAACGGACGGTGCGGTGACGCTCAAGTGTCACGGAAGAACCGGCCGTGGAAGCCGAACGGCTCCGCGTGGGGGAGCGACGCGTCGGCGAGGAGTGCGAGCGTCCCGGCGTCGAAGACGAGCAGGCGGGTCTCCTCCGCGCGGCTGTCGAGCGCCGGCGCGACGACGACGCCGTCGTCCTCGGCGGTCGCGCCCGGCCGCCGCACGGGGATCGGCTCCTCCACGAAGACGCCGTCCTCCCACCACTCGCGCGTCCGACCGGTCTCGACGTCGAGCTTTACCAGTCCGTTCGCGCCCTCGCGGTCCGTCGCCTGCGCGTACGCGTACCGGTACTCGCGGCCGACGACGTCGGGGGCGACCCGGGGGAGCTCCACGCCGACCTGGTGGAGCGTCGACCGATCGACTTCGTTGGACCGCAGGTCGACCCGATACCGGACTGGGCGCCCGTCGGGGACGTCGACGTCCGAGGGGTCACCGTCGAGCGCGTCGAGGCGCATCGCGTCGACGATACCGGGGTCGGGAAACTCGACGAGGTCTACGACGACCTCGTCGCCCGTCGCGTACGCGTTGACGTGATGGAAGGCGAAGACTGGCGGGAGCGCGGGATCCGCGACGAGGTCGCCGGTCTCGCGATCGACGACGAGGACGCGCGTGCCGCGCTCCGGCTGCCAATCGAGGACGTCGAGGATGCCCTCGGAGAACGGGCTCAGCGCGCGGCGGATCGGCATCACGAGCGGCGTCTCGACGAGGACGACGTGATCGGTCGTGATGCTACAGTCGTGGATGTACCCCGGGCCGTCCGCCGCGATCGACGCGACCCGTTCCCTGGCGCGACGGTCCGGGGCGAGCCGGTAGACGTGATACTCGGGCGTTCGACCGAACTCGGTCACGAAGCCGAACCACGCGTCGGTCTCGGGGTCGCGCACGAGGTGCGCGGCGGTGACGTGTTCGCCGAGGTCGTCGTCGAAGCCGAATGCGCCTCGGGTCTCGAGCGTCGCGGGGTCGAACGCGATCCGACGCGGCGCCTCGGTGAGCGCGACGTGCTCGCCGTCGAGGCGGGCGACGTGAACGTTCGCGTTGTCCGTGATCTCCGGCGGGCCGAGCGCCCGCAGCCACGACGCGATTTTCCCCACGCCCGTCCGGTCGGTCCCGAACTGCCCGGAGACGGAGCCGTCCATCGCGTCCGCGTAGGCGTCCGTGCGGAGGAAGCGATTCGAGTACGACAGCGCCCCGTCCTCGAACGCGTATCGCCGAAGCATCGCGAGTCCGTCGAACCAGTGCCCGAGTCGCTCACCGCCGACATCGAACAGCCCCGGACCGTTCCGAATGAGCGTCCCCGACAGCCACGACGGGATGTCGCCCTCGACCGGGGGACGGTGGTCCGTCACTTCCGTCGTGAGCGATCGGAACCCGACTCCGTAGCCCTGCCCCATACGGACCGCTGATACGGACCGTACGGTAATCAATTGACCCGTCCCTCGAGGCGGAACGGGCGGAACGACCCCGAGCAACCACGCATCCCGGCTCCGGAACTCGCAGGGGCACCACCGGAACTCGTCATGAGGGCCGGTTCAGTCGGCGTCGAGCGCCGCCGCCAGTTTCGTCGCGCCCCCCTCGGAGACGCTCTCGCCGTGCCCGACCAGGATTCGCTCCGGGCGGTAGTCGGCGAGGCCCTCCGGTGCCTCGTCGAGCGCCGGATGGACGCCGACGTCGTTGTCGCCCTCACAGAACCCCGGGAGGGTGCCAAGCGTCTCCATGACGACGAGGGTCCCACCGGACTCGTCGACGAGGACCGCCTCCTCCCACTCGTCCGTGTCGATGAGGCGGTGGGCCTCGTAGTTCGTGCCGGGGAGCTCCGCGTCGAACGGCTCCGGCTCGCCGTCGAGTTTCTCTCGCGTCAGGTCCATCCACTCCGGGACGGACACGGAGACGCCGTGGCGCGCCGCGATCGCTTCGGCGTCCCGCGTGTGTCGGTCGTGGGTCACGACCACGCCGGCGACCTCGCCGAGGTCACTCAGCCGGTCGTCGAGCCCGTCGGCGTCGAGCGGATCGACGATCCAGACCCCGCCCTCGGTCGTGAGCGCGTGACTCCCGCGCATCGCGTCTTCCTCGGGATGCGCGACCCAACTGACGCCGCCGTCCCATTCGGTCACCGCCTCGAGCGAGGGTCGCCCCGTCGGCTCGTCGTCGGACATGTGTGCGACTATTAGGCACACGACTAAACGCCTGTCCGTACCGGAACCGAGGCGGGCCGTCCGTCACCTCCCGTCACTTCGACGGTCGGTCGTCGCCACGGTCGCTACGGCTCGCCGTCGGGGCGTCAGTCGTCCGCTCGCCAGGCGTCTGCGCGTCAGTCGGCGCGTGGATCTAGGTCCATCGCTTCGGCGAGGAGCGCGTGCGAATCGAGCGCGGCCTCGCGGTCCGGCACCGTGTTCTGGATCATCACCTCGTCGACGCCGACGCGGTCGGCCAACTGCTCCAGCAGGCCCGACATCGTCTCCGGGCTCCCGGAGATCGACCGCGGCCACTCGTCGTCGTCCAGCGTCGCCGGCGTCGGGTCCGGCGCGCCGCCTAGCTCGTCGATCGCCTCCTCCTCGGTCGGCGTCTCGTCGCCGAGCTCACTGCGTTTCATACGCCGGAACGTCGCCTCTGCGGGCGCGCGCCGACGGGCCGCGGCCGCGTCCGTCTCGGCCGCCACCGCGTTGACCGCGACCATCCCTTGCGGCTCGTCGAGGCCGCCGGGGCCGGCGTCGGGGTCGAACGCCTCGCGGTACGCCGCGAACGCGCGCTCGGCGAACCCGGGCCGGATGAAGCCGGCGAAGCAGTAGCGCAGGCCCAGCTCGCCGGCGATCTCCCCGCTCGCCGGACTCGACCCCAGCACCCACGGGACGGCCGGCCCCTCGGCCGACCCGGGCACCGACAGGTCGGCGTACGGGTGTTCGTCCGGATAGGCGTCGCGGAGGTGGTTCACCACCGCGGTGATCCGCTCGCGGTGGTCCTCGTTCGGGTTCTCGACGCGGCGGTCGGTGCCGAGCGCGCGGTCGGAGGCGGGCGAGCCGTTCGCGCGGCCCATCCCGAGGTCGACGCGGCCGGGCGCCAGCCCGTCGAGGACGCCGAACGACTCGGCCACCTTGAACGGGCTGTAGTGGTTCAAGAGGACGGCCCCGCTTCCGATCCGGATCGAGTCGGTCGCGCCCGCGACCCGACCGAGCAGCACCTCTGGCGTGGTGCCGGCGAGGCGGTCGCCCATCCCGTGGTGTTCGGCGACCCAGAACCGCTCGTAGCCCAGTCGCTCGGCGTGGCGCGCGGCGTCGACCGTGTTCGCGAACGCGTCCGCCGCGGTGCCGCCCCGGGGGACCGGCGAGAGGTCGACGACTGAAAGGTCCATACCCGCGTTCGGCGACTGATCCGGTTAACGGTTGGCTCGGCGGCGGAGCGGTCGGGGGATCGAAACCGCGCCGACCGCGGGGCCGGGAGGACCAGCCGAGCGAAACGCCGCGGCTAGTCGACGGTGAAGACGAAGCGAAGAGAAGAACCGCAGTTCAGTTGTCGCCGGTCTTCGACTGCCAGGCGTAGTCGCGCCGGGAGGCGGACTCGCCGAAGCCGCACGAGGAGCAGCGCTCCTTCTTGACGTGGTAGGACTTCTCGCCGCAGCGTCGACACTTCACGTGAACCGTCTTGTTCTTTTTCCCTTGGGAGGGCGTACCTGCGCCGGTCATGCTTTGATTGTGACGACGTTATCGCCGCGTATAATCGTTGTGTCTTCGATCGCGACCGCGAACTCGCCGTCGAGGTCTTCGTCGACGCGGCCGTCCACGTCAGCCTCCGGCTCGATGACGACGTTCATGTGCTGGTCGTAGCCGCCGAGGACGCCGTAGTACGTCGTGCCGTCCTTCAGGTGTACCGTCACGGGCTCCTCGAGCGACGCTTCGAGCACGTCGAGGGGTCGTCCACTCATTGTCCGTATCGCCGCCCGTCGCGGTAATAAAAATACCGGGACGGAGCCCCCGAGGCCGGTCGGTTTGACACGAACTTCGCGCTCGCGCCCGCCGCAGTCCGTCAGTCCAGCCGCTCGCGGACGAACTCGCTCGCCGCCGGGACCGCCGCGGCGTACAGGGCGACGTACTCAAGGGTCGCCTGCGCCCGCCGGGCCGAGCTGTACCCCTTCTCGACGCGGTCGGCGACGTACTCGAAGCCGTCCAGCCCGGGGCGGACGAGCCGCGTCGCCAGCGGATCGTCGCCGGCGACGGCCTCGCCGACCGCCGTCCGCGCCCGCTCCGCGGCCGACCGCACGGACGACTCCGAGGGGGCCTCCCGGTGTTCGCCGTCGCGGATCTCGCCGCCGGCCGCCCGAAACGCGTCGAGCTCGGCCAACGCAACGCCGGACTCGACGACGGCCGTGGCGCAGTCGCCGGCGTCGACCGCCCGCTCGACGTCCTCGACGGCCGAGTCGGTCCGGAGCTCGCCCGTGGCCACAAGCTCCTGTGCGACCGTCCCGCTCAGGTCCTCGCCGCCGAGCGGGCCGTCGCCGCCGGCGCGCTCCCGGACGGTCGAGCGTGTCCGACCCACGGAGCCCCGCAGCTCGTCGGCGGCCGCGACCAGCGACGCCCACCGCGGGACCGGTCCGTCGCGCCCGTCGAGGTACGCGTTCCGGAGGCTCTCGGCGTCGTCCGCGGTCGCCCGCGCGCGCTCGACCCGAGCCGTCGCCTCGCCGGCTCGGAACGGCTCGGCGACCGGGTCGGCGGGGTACGTCAGCTCCGGCCGGACGTGCCGCTCGCACTCCGCGAGCAGCGATTCGACCGGCTCGTACGCCAGCGCCGCCGCGACCGGCGACTCGGCTCGGTACTCCACCTCGGCGGCGAGCGCGCCCCGAGCGTCCCGGATCGCGCTCCGCCGAGCGGCCAGGTCGGCGCCGTCGTCGACGCCGGTGGCCGCGCGGTACGCGCCGCGCACCGCCGCGGCGTCCTCCCGACGACGACGCCACGCCGAGAGGACGTCCACCGGCCACTCGGCTGTCACTCCGGCGTCCGCCCGCTCCAGCGCCCGCTCGCGGTCGGAACCGATCTCCATCGCCACCGCAGCGTTGGCTATCCCCGGCTCGGCCGGCACGTCGTCGAGTAGGCTCCGGGTCCGCGCCTCGTGGGCGTCCGCGAGCGACTCCGGTACGGTCGCCGGAAACGGCGACGCCGGCCAGTCGACGGTCCCCACGGCGCCGGACGGGAGCGATACGGGCGAGCCGCGGCGCTCCTCGCCGCCGCCGAACGGGAGTCCGGAGCAGCCGGCGACCGCAGCCGTCCCGACCGCCGCTCCGACCCCTGCGAGGAACCGGCGGCGAGAGCTTGAGCCGCCGTGCGAACCGGACCCGCGACCCGTCGACTCGCGGCTCACTCGCCATCACCTCCCGCGCCGGGTGCCGAGGAGTTGAACACGGCAGGCGGATCTCCCTGTCGACAGGAGCCACGCATCCCCATTCCGCTCCCGCTCGACCGCTCCGCCGCCACGGGGAGTCGGATCGCGAAGCCGACGGTGTGGACGGCCTCCGGATCGCACTCGACGTCGGCCGGGCGGTACGCCCGGCAGAAGTCGGCTCGGGGGTGGAGGTCGCCGTCGGCGAGCTCCGACGGCTCGACGGCGACAGACCGGAGCCGGACGTCGCGACAGGCCGTCACCGGCATCGAGAGAAGGTAGGCCGACGCCGACTCGAAGTCCGTCCCGTCGAGGAACGACCGCAGGCGGTCGGCGGCCGCGGTCTCGGCGAAGTCGAGTGCGTCGAGGCCGTCGCCAGAGACCAATACGCGCCGGGCGCGAGGCCGCCGTCGCCCGCGCTCGTCGGTTTCGCTCGACGGCGTCTCTTCACCGCCGGTGAGGATCGGCTCGCCGCTCTCGTCGCGCGCTCGTTCGAGTTCGTACCCGTCTATCGGTTGATCGCCCCGGACGGGGTAGCTGTTCGACGCGGAGTCGCCACCGGCGCAGCCGGCCAGCGCGGCGATCCCTGACGCGGCCGCGAGGAGGGCTCGGCGGCGGGGTACGTCTGCCATCGCCGGGGGTTCGATCGAGAGCGTGAAACCCTTTGTGGGGCCAGTTCGGGCGCGAATCCCCGCCGCGGGGCCGAACCCGGGAGTTTTTAACGTGCGCGGGAGTACGCCGATGTACCACACTCCCGCGGGACACGGTGAGTCGCGGTGACTCGGCCGTAGCGGGGCCTTCAACGACGCGCGGTAGGACGTAGCGCCGACGGCTCCTTGCGGGGTTTCAGTGACCGGCGCCGACCACGGCGTCAAACACGACAACACCATGGAAATCGAAATTGCGACACTCGGCGGTTACGAAGAGGTCGGTCGACAGATGACGGCGGTCCGGGCGGGCGAGGACATCGTCATCTTCGACATGGGCCTGAATCTCAGTAAGGTCCTCATCCACGACAACGTGGAGACCGAGAGCATGCACAGCCTCGACCTGATCGACATGGGCGCTATCCCGGACGATCGGGTGATGAGCGAACTCGAAGGCGACGTCAAGGCGATCGTCCCCACCCACGGGCACCTCGACCACATCGCGGGGATCCCGAAGCTCGCCCACCGCTACGACGCGCCGATCGTCTCCGCGCCGTACACGATCGAACTGGTGCGCCAGCAGATCGAAGACGAGGGCAAGTTCCAGGTGGACAACGACCTCGTGAAGATGAAGCCCGGCGCGTCGATGGCGATCGGCGACTCCGAGCAGGTCGAACTAGAGTTCGTCAACGTCACCCACTCGATCATCGACGCGATCAACCCGGTCCTCCACACGCCCGAGGGCGCGGTGGTCTACGGCCTCGACAAGCGCCTGGACCACGACCCCGTCATCGGCGACCCGGTCGACATGGACCGGTTCCGCGAGATCGGCCGGCAGGACGAGGGCGTCCTCGCGTACATCGAGGACTGTACGAACGCCGGGAGCAAGGGCCGGACCCCCTCCGAGTCGTACGCGAAGAAACACGTCGAGGACACGCTGAAATCGATGGAGGACTACACGGGCGGCATCATCGCCACCACGTTCTCCTCGCACATCGCCCGCGTGAAGACCCTCGTCGAGTACGCCCGCGAGATCGGCCGCCAGCCGGTCCTGCTCGGGCGCTCGATGGAGAAGTACTCCGGTACGGCCGAGCGGCTCGACTTCGTCGACTTCCAGGGCGACGTCGGCATGTACGGTCACCGGAAGTCGGTCGACCGCGCGTTCAAGCGGATCATGAAGGAGGGGAAGGGCAATTTCCTCCCCATCGTGACGGGCCACCAAGGCGAGCCGCGCGCGATGCTCACCCGCATGGGCCGCGGCGAGACCCCCTACGAGATCGACGACGGCGACAAGGTCGTCTTCAGCGCGAGCGTCATCCCGGAACCCACCAACGAGGGGCAGCGCTACCAGTCCGAACAGCTGCTCCGGATGCAGGGCGCCCGCCTCTACGACGACATCCACGTCTCCGGCCACCTCCGCGAGGAGGGCCACTACGAGATGCTACAGGCGCTCCAGCCGCAGCATCTCATTCCCGGCCACCAGACGCTCAAGGGTCGCTCGCCGTACGTCGACCTCGCGAAGACGCAGGGGTACAAGCTCGGACGCGACGTCCACGTCACGCAGAACGGGTCCACGATCCAGCTCGTCGAATGACGAGCGAGACGAAGGAGGCGCGGGTGCTCGACGCCATCCGCGAGCGGCGTGAGCTCGTCAACGCCGCTATCGACGAGGAGCTGCCGGTCCAGGAGCCTGAGCGACTGTACGAGGCCACCCGATACATCCTCGAGGCCGGCGGCAAGCGGCTCCGCCCGACGGTGACGACCCTGGCCGCTGAGGCGGTCACCGGCACCGAGCCGATGGGCGCCGACTTCCGCGCGTTCCCGTCGCTCGACGGCGACGAGGTCGACGTGATGCGGGCCGCGGTCGCCATCGAGGTGATCCAGTCGTTCACGCTGATCCACGACGACATCATGGACGAGGACGACCTCCGGCGGGGCGTCCCGGCAGTCCACGAGGCGTACGACGTCTCAACGGCGATCCTCGCGGGCGACACCCTCTACTCGAAAGCGTTCGAGTTCATGACCGAGACGGGCGCGGACCCGCAACACGGGCTCGAAGCGATGCGGATGCTCGCGTCGACCTGTACCGAGATCTGCGAGGGGCAGGCCCTCGACGTCGCCTTCGAGAGCCGCGACGACATCCTCCCCGACGAGTACTTGGACATGGTCGAGCTGAAGACCGCGGTGCTGTACGGCGCCTCGGCCGCGACGCCCGCCCTCCTACTCGGCGCCGACGAGGCGGTCGTCGACGCCCTGTATCAGTACGGGATCGACTCCGGACGCGCGTTCCAGATCCAAGACGACGTGCTCGACCTCACCGTCCCCTCGGAGGAGCTCGGGAAGCAGCGCGGCTCCGACCTCGTGGAGGGGAAGGAGACGCTCATCACGCTCCACGCCCGACAACAGGGAGTCGACGTCGACGGGCTCGTTGACGCCGACACGCCCGCGGCGGTGACCGAGGCGGCCATCGACGACGCGGTCGCGGCCCTCGAAGAGGTCGGCTCGATCGAGTACGCCCGCGAGACCGCCGAGGACCTCACCGCGCGGTCGAAGGACCACCTCGGAGTGCTCCCCGAGAGCGGCTCTCGGAGCCTGCTCGAAGACCTCGCGGACTACCTCATCGTCCGCGGCTACTGAGCGGGCCGCGGCGCGACGGACCCGCCGGACGGGTCGGGACTTCCAGACACGGCGTCACGGCCGGACGAGCCGGCACCGGCGGTCCGGGCCGCGACGGACACCGCTTTACCCGCGGCCCGCGTTCGGTCGACCGTGTCACGGTACCGAGACGCCCTCCTGTTCTTCACCCTCGCCCTGCTGTGGGGCGGATCGTTCGTCGCCATCGAGGTCGGCCTCGACTACTATCCGCCGGTGTTGTACGCCGCCTACCGGTTCGACGTGGCCGCGCTGGCGCTGCTGTCGTACGTGTTCGTCACGCAGGACGGTCCGTTTCCGCGGACGCGCGGCGACCTCGCCGCGATCGGGTTCAGTGGCGGACTCTCCGTGGCCGCAAACAACGCGCTGCTGTTCGTCGGCCAGCAGTACACCACGAGCGGCATCGCCTCGATCACCTACAGCCTCGTCCCCATCGCGACCGCGGCGGTCGCCGCCCTGTGGATCGGCGGGGCGGACCTCGACGCGCGCGGCGCGGTCGGGGTCGTCCTCGCGTTCCTCGGCGTCGGCCTCGTCGCACAGCCGGACCCCGCGAGCCTCGGCGGGGGCGTCGCGGTCGGCGTCGGGCTGATCGCGATCGGCGTCGTCGCCGTCGCGGTCGGCAGCGTCGGGCTCCGGACCGTCGAGACGTCGTTCTCCAGCGTCGCGCTCACCGGGTGGGCGATGGGGTTCGGCGCGCTGGCTATCCACGCACTGAGCCTCGGGATCGGCGAGAGCCAGCGCCTCCCCGCCGCGGCGCCGCGCGCGCTCCTCGCGCTGGCGTTCCTCGGGCTCTGCTCGTCGGCGGTGGCGTACACCATCTACTTCACGCTGCTCGACCGGCTCGGCCCCTTCGAGATCAACCTCGTCTCGTACGTCGTGCCGGTCGTCGCCACCGTCGCGGGCGCCCTGCTGCTCGCCGAGCCGGTAACGGCGTTCACCGTCGCCGGCTTCGCGGTCATCGTCCTCGGCTTCGGCCTGCTGAAGCGCCGCGAGATCGCCGACGCGGTCGCCGGGATCAGCCCGTCGGGATAGCGGTCGCCCTCGACGGCGTCGACCGCCCCGATCAGCCGTCGAGCGCGCGGATGTCGTCGAGTATCTCGACGGCGTGGTCCTCGGGGGAGACCCCCTCGTACGCCAAGACGACGGTTCCCTCGTCGTCGATGACGTACGTGTTCCGGAACACGCCGTCGAAGGTGTTCCCGAACATCGACTTCTCGCCGTAGGAGTCGTACGCGCTCGACACCGCGCCGTCCGGGTCCGAGAGGAGCGTGAAGGGGAGGTCGTACTCCTCGGCGAAGGGTTCGAGGTCCTCAACCGGGTCGTCGCTGATCCCGACGACGGCGATGTCGGCGTCCTCGAACGCGTCCCACTCGTCGCGGAAGCCGCACGCCTCGGCGGTACAGCCGGGGGTGTCGGCGCGCGGGTAGAAGTACACCACCGTGTGGCCGGCCGCGGTCGGGTCGACGGTGGCCGTCTCGCCGCGGTGGTCGGTGAGCGTGATCGCGGGCGCGTCGTCGCCGGGTTCGAGCATACGGATCGACGCCGCTCGAACTGGTTAGAGGATTCGGTCCCTTTTTACCGACTACTCGCATCCTACCGGTATCGATGGCGTGGCAACCGACGCCGTACACGGTTCCGCTGCTCGTCGCGGCCGTCGCGTCGTTCGGATTCGCCGCGTACGCGGCCGCGAACCGTTCTCGCGGCGGCCGGGCGCTCCTGTGGAGTTTCGTCGGCGTCGCCGGCAGCGCCGGCGTCTGGTCGCTGGCGTACGCGGCGCAGCTATCGGCGACCGCGCTCGGTCCCACGCTGCTTTTCAACCGCTTCGTCTGGCTCGGGACCGCGGGGCTGGCGGTCGCGTGGCCCGCCTTCGTCCTCTCGTACGTCGACCGGACCGAGTGGCTCGGTCGCCGCCGGTTCGCGCTCTTCTGGGTCGTCCCGGCCGCGACCGCCGTTGCCGTCTTGACGGTCGGCGCCGACCCGCTGTTCTACGCCGACCCCTCGCTCGTCGACGCCGGCGGGTACCGCCTCCTCGGCTACGCGCCGACGCCCGCCCTGCTCGGATTCGTCGGGTACACCTACGCGGTCAACCTGTTCTCCTTCGGCGTGCTCGGCTACGCCGCGGTCTCCCGTGACGGCGTGTTCCGCCGGCAGGCCGCCCTCCTCTTCGCCGCCGGCGTCGCGCCGCCGGCGCTCGGCGCGGCCGGCATCTTCGGGCTCGTCGGTCCGGCGGACGGCGTGGTCGACTTCACGCCGATCGCCTTCAGCGGGACCTCGGCGCTGCTGGCGTGGGTCGTGTTCCGGTACCGGCTGCTCGACGTGTCGCCGATCGCCCGCGACGCGGTGTTCGCGAACCTCTCCGATGGCGTGGTCGTCTGCGACGCCGACGGCCGGGTGATCGATCGCAACGACCCGGCTCAGGCGCTGTTTCCCGACGCCGAACTCGGCGCCCGCGCCGACGAGGCGTTCGCCGACGCCCCGCCGGTCGTCGACGCGGTGACGGAGGCGGGGTCCGACGAGGGGGAAGCGTCGTCCGACGACGAGTTCCGCGTGACCGTCGGCGGCGACGACGCCGCGCCGCGGTTCCTGACGGTTGACGTCCACGACATCACCGGCCCGGGGACGACCCGCGGCGGGACGGTCCTGCTGTTCCGCGACGTCACCGAGCGGGAAACGCTCCAGCGGCGCTACCGCGCCCTCATCGAGAAGTCGCCGAACGTGATCGCGGTCTGCGGCGAGGACGGCCTGATCAGGTACGTGAGCCCCTCGATTGAGCGCCTGCTCGGTCACGCTCCCGCGGCGATCGAGGGGCGTCCTGTGATCGACCTGGTCCACCCGGAGGACCGACGCGAGGCGCAGCAGGCGTTCGAGCGCGCCTTCGAGGGCGCCGAACCCCAGTCGATCACGCACCGGATCGCCCGGGGCGACGGCAGTTGGCGCCGGTTCGAGACGGTGATCGAGCGGCTGTTCGAGGACGCGCGCGAGGTCGTCATCACCGCAACCGACGTGACGGAGGCTCGGCGGTACGAACAGCGGCTCCAGGTTCTGAACCGCGTGCTGCGCCACGACCTGAAGAACGACACCAACGTCATCGGCGGGTACGCCGACCTGCTCCGCGACCACGTCGACGAGGAGGGCGACCCGTACCTCGACGTCATCGACCGGAAGGTACAGACGCTGACGCACCTCAGCGATCAGGCGCGCGAGATCGATGTCGCGCTACACAGCGACGCCGACAAGACCGAGATCGACCTCGCCGAACTCGTCGACCGCCTCTGCGAGTCGCTGGGCTCGTCGTTCCCGCGGGCGACGGTGACGGTGACGGTGCCCGACTCCGCCGTCGTCGCCGCGGACGAACTGCTGGAGTCCGCGGTCCGGAACGTGCTGGAGAACGCTGTCGTCCACAACGACGACGATGATCCGCACGTCGAGGCGACGGTCGTCGCCGACGGCGACCGGTTCCGGCTCGACGTGGCCGACGACGGCCCCGGCATCCCGCCGGTCGAGCGGACGGTGTTCTCGGAGGCGCGGGAGACGGCGCTCGAACACGCGAGCGGGCTCGGCCTCTGGCTCGTCCACTGGATCGTCACGGAGTCCGGCGGCGACCTCGAGATCGACACCCGTGAGCCGACCGGCACGGTAGTCCGGATGTGGCTCCCGCGAGCGGCCGAAGAGTGCGAGTAGATCCGCCGACCTTCCGGTGTCGGCTCAGACGCGGACGCGGACGACGTGACCCCCGCAGCCGCACTGCTCGATGTACTCCCAGTCGAGGTCGCCGCCGAGCTCCGATTCGAGCGCGTCGACGAGGTACGTCTCCGGGTGGCCGTGGTCGCCGTGGGTGACGAGGTTGACGTGGTTGCCCGCGGCCGTGTGCTCGACCGCTTCGATCGCGTGTCGGACGAGCAGATCCCGGTCGTCCGCGTGTTCGGGGCCTTCGAGGTTCGCAGACCACGAATTCTCGTGGACGTGGTCGGTCACCGGGTCCGCGTCGTGATCGTGGCCTGAGGGTGTACTCGACATGTCCGATCCGACGCCCTCAGTTCCCCTACGTCTTCGAGCGAACATGTTCACGCGGAGCGTCGACCGACGACCGGCGCGCGAACGTCTTGGGGACAGGAGACACTCCCGCGGGACCCGACGACAGACTCATCAGTCGCGACCCGTTCGGCGACGCGGACGAGCCCTTGGACGCTCGCGAGATAGACGACGACCCCGACCGGCGACGCGTGGTACGTCGAGGTCACGAACGGGGCGTAGTCGACCGCCCTCCGCAACCTCTTTGCGCGCCCTCGCCGAAGCCGGAGCCATGAGTCACGGACCTCTGGACGAGGACGCGGTCGAAAGCTACCGCGAGGCCGGCGCGGTGCTGGTCGAGGCGATGAACGAGGCCCGCGAGATGGTCGAGCCGGGCCGGACCCACCTCGAAGTTGCCGAGTGGACGGAGGACTTCGTCCGCGAGCAGGGGGCCGGCCTCGCGTTCCCGGTCAACATCAGCGTCGACCCCGAGGCGTCGCACGCGACGCCGGGTCGGGACGACGAGACCGAGTTCGGCGAGGAGATGGTGTGTCTCGATGTCGGCGTCCACGTCGACGGCTACATCGCCGACGCCGCGGTGACGGTCGACCACAGCGGGACGCCCGAACTCGTCGAGGCCGCCGAGATGGCGCTGGAGGCCGCGCTCGACGAGGCCGGGCCGGGCGTCGAGGTCGGCGTCGTCGGGCAGGCGATCGAAGACGTGATCCGCGGCTACGGCTACACGCCCGTCCTCAACCTCTCCGGGCACGGCGTCCAGCGCTACGACGCCCACACCGGGCCCACGGTACCGAACCGCGGCGTCGACCGGTCGGTCGAGCTGGAGCCGGGGCAGGCGGTCGCCATCGAGCCGTTCGCCACCGACGGCCGCGGAAAGGTCGGCGAGGGGACCGACGAACAGATCTTCGAGCAGCAGGGCTCCGCGAGCGTGCGCGACCGGCGGGCGCGGCAGGCGCTCGAAGAGATCGAGGCGTTCGACGACCTCCCGTTCGCGGCGCGCTGGCTGGAGACGGACCGGGCGGGGATGGCGCTTCGTCGCCTGAAGCAGGCGAACGCGATCAAGGGGTACCCCGTCTTGAAGGAGGACGACGACGCCCTCGTGAGTCAGGCGGAGCACACGCTGCTCGTCACCGAGGACGGCGTCGAGGTGACGACCGCGGGCATCCACGGCTTCGACGACTGATGGACCGGATCTTCGCGCCGTGGCGGATCGAATGGGTCGAGCGCGACGCCGACCCGATCGACGGCTGCCCGTTCTGCGTCCTGCCCGAGCGCGAGGACGCCCGCAAGGCGCGCGTCGTCGCCCGCAGCGAGCGCAACTACGTCCTCCTGAACAACGCGCCGTACAACCCCGGTCACGCGATGGTGATCCCGGACGCACACGTCGAGGATCCGACCGGCCTCGACGACGCGACACTCCTCGATCACGCGAAGCTGAAGGCGGCGACGCTCGCCGCGCTGCGCCGCGACGTGAACCCCGACGGCGTCAACACGGGCCAGAACCTCGGCGGCGACGCCGCGGGGGGGTCGATCGACCATCTCCACACCCACGTCGTCCCGCGCTGGAGCGGCGACACGAACTTCATGCCCGTCACCGGCGCCACGAAGGTGATCGTGGAGGCGATAGACCGCACCTACGACCACCTCCACGCGGGCTTCGCGGCCGACGACGCGGTCGTCGATCCGGGAGACGCCGAGGCGGGCGAGGCGGTCGAACTTGACTTCGGCGTCTAACTCGGCGGTGTCGATCACTCATAAACAAACGGCGTGGCGGCGCGTGCCGATGAGCGCCCGTATGGCGCGAATCGCCCGCGCGAGGTCGCCGGCGCGAAACGCCGGCTGCCGGAGAATCTTCGATTCTCGCCGGAGTCGCTGGCTCCCGGAGCGAAGCGACGGGTGCCAGCGACGAGGCTGGGGAGCCGTGAGGTGCGGTCGCTGTGCGGGGTGGGACTCAACGGGGCAGTCGCGAGAAGGCGGGAGGCGATGTAAGCACCACAGCGAGCGGAGCGAGCGAGGAGCACAACGGGCGTCCCGTCTCCTCGCGACTGGGGCTTTGGAGGTATTCACCGCAGCGTCGTCGATCACCCGACCGGATCGCTGTATTCGACCGATCTCCCGCCTCCCCTCGACGCAAATTAGTACACCAGTTCGCCCGAGATGAACTTCCGGGTGCGCTCGTCGGCGGGGTCGTCGAAGATCTCCTCGGTCGGACCGATCTCCGTGATCCCGTCGTCGAGCAGCACCGCGACGCGGTCCGCGACCCGCTCGGCCTGATGCATGTCGTGGGTCGCCACGACCACGCCGATCCCCCGCGCTTTCGCCTCACCGATCGCCTCCTCGATGACGGCCGTGTTCCGTGGGTCGAGGTCGGAGGTTGGTTCGTCGAGCAAGAGGGCGTCGGGGTCGTACGCCAGCGCGCGGGCGAACGACACCCGCTGGGCCTCGCCGCCGGAGAGCGAGTCGGCGGGCTGGTCCGTCTTGTCTGCGAGTCCGACGACCTCCAGCGACTCGTGGACCGCGTCGGCGGCGCCGGACAGCCGGAAGAGCGAGGCGATCCGCTCGCTCCACGAGCGGCGGACCCGGAGCCCGTACTCGACGTTTCGGGCGACCGATCCCCCGAAGAGGCTCGCCTCTTGGAACACCATCCCGACGCGGCGGCGCAGCGCGAGCCGCGCCGACTCGTCGACGGCCCACGCGTCGGTCCCGTCGAGCGTCACCGTCCCCTCGTCCGGCTCCAGCGACAGCGCGAGCGTCCGCAGCAGCGTGGTCTTGCCGACGCCGGAGGGACCGATGACGGCGACGACCTCGCCCGCGTCGACGTCGATCGTGAGGTCGCGGAACACTCTCTCGTCGCCGTGCGACCGCGACACGCCCGTCGCGCGGAGCATCAGCCGGACACCTCCCGCCGCATCAGGCCACCCCCCGATCGCCGAAGCGGACCACGATCGCGTTGACGGTCAACACGAGCGCGACCAGCACCGCGCCGAGCACCATGGCGGTCTCGTACCGCCCCTGCCGCGCTTCGAGCTGGATCGCGGTGGTGAGCGTGCGCGTCTTCGAGATGCCGTCGGCGCTCGTGATGTTCCCGCCGACGATCAGCACGGAGCCGACCTCGCTCACCGCGCGACCGAACCCGGCCAGCACCGCGGTCGCGATCCCGTACTTGGCCTCCTTGATCACGACCAGCGCCACGTCGATCCGCGTCCCGCCGAGGACGCGAGCAGCGTCCCGGACGCCGTCGTCGACGCCGCTCACGGCCGCGAGGCTGATCGCCGTGATCGGTGGCGTCGCGAGGACGAACTGCGACATGATCATCGCCTCGCGGGTGAAGATGAGCTCTAGCGACCCCAGCGGCCCCTGGTTGGAGACCGCGAACAGCACTACCAGCCCGACCACCACGCTCGGGAACCCCATCCCGGTGTTGACGACCGACTTCACGAACCCCTTCCCCGGGAACTCCGCGAGGCCGATCGCGACGGCCGCCGGCACGCTGACGAGCGTGCTCAGCGCCACGGCGGTGAGGCTCACGTACAGCGAGACCGCGATGATGCTCCCGACGTACCCCTCCCTGAACGAGGCGCCGAGCAGGGACGCCGCGGGGCCCGCGCCCGAGTCGAGGAGGGCGGGGGCCAGCTGTGCGACCGGTTCGAGCGGCACGCTTACGCGTCCGAGTCGTCGCTACTCCAGCCTTCCGGAACGTACTGTTGGAAGTCAGGGTCCTCCGAGACGGCCTCGGGGAAGAACAGCTGTTCGCCGTTCACCTGGTACTCTGCGATGGCCTCCTGGACGCCGGGACTGGTGATCCAGCCGATGTACGCCATCGCGAGGTCGTAGTTGGCGTTCTCGTGGACGCCGGGGTTGACCGCCATGACGCCGTACGGGTTCGCGAGGATCTCCGGCCCGCCCTCGATCGGCCCCTGAACGAGGATCGTCAGGTCGATCTCCGAGCGCTGCGAGATGTAGGTTCCGCGGTCCGAGAGCGTGTACGCGCCCTGCTGGTTTGCGATGTTCAGCGCCTCGCCCATCCCGGTGCCGGTCTCCTGATACCAGTCTCCGCCGGGATCCGTGCCCGCCGCGTCCCAGAGGTTCAGCTCCTTCGTGTGGGTCCCGGAGTTGTCGCCGCGAGAGACGAACGTCGCCTCCGCCTCCGCGATGGTCGTCAGCGCCTCGGTCGCTGAGCCCGTCCCCCCGATTCCCGCCGGGTCGCTCTCGGGGCCGACGATCACGAAGTCGTTGAACATCAGGTCGCGGCGGTTGATCCCGTACCCGTTGCGCATGAACTCGTCTTCGAGGCCGCGGGCGTGGACCATCACGATGTCCGAGTCGCCGTTGCGCGCGGTCTCCAGCGCGGCGCCAGTCCCCTGCGCGACGGCGTCGACCGTGACGCCGTACATCTCCTCGAAGTCCGGGTGGATCGCGTCGAGGAGCCCCGTGTCGTAGGTGCTCGTCGTCGTCGTGAGCGTCAGCGTCTCGCCGGCGACGCCGACGCTCTCAGCGCTGTTTCCGCCGTCGGTGCCGTTGCCCCCGGTCCCGTCGCCGCTGCCGCCGTCGTTCGTCGACGAACAGCCGGCCGTACCCACGATCGCTCCGGCGCCGACCGCGGCCACGAACTTCCGTCGTTGTATCGGCATAGATACAACGGCGGGGCGACACGACATATAAGTTGCGTCACGGTGGGGAACGTCGGCCCGGAGCGGCCCGAGGGCGCGTCGAAACCCCCAACACGTCCCGGACGCATCCCCCGAGCATGGGAGAGCCGACCGACTCCGGTCCCGCCCCGGCCGCGGGGCGCGGACGAGCCGCGCTGATCGAGGACGGCGTCGAGTTCGACGGCCGCGACGCGGCCCTGTTGCGCGCGGTCGACGCGGCGGGATCGGTCGCGGGCGCGGCCTCGGAGCTCGGCCGCTCCCGCGCCCGCGCTCTCACCCGGATCGAGACGCTGGAGGACGCTTACGGCACGCTCGTCGAGCGCCGTCGGGGCGGCGAGGGCGGCGGCGGGAGCCGGCTCGCCGCGTCGGCTCGGGACCTCCTCGACCGCTACGACCGCCTTCAGGCCGTCCTCGCGGCGACCGCGTCGGTGCCCGAGACGGTCCTCGACGGGACCGTGGCCGCCGTCGACGGCGAACTCGCCGTCGTCGACACGCCGGTCGGAGAGCTCTCCGGACTCCACGGCGGCACCGTGGACGACGAAGACGCAGACGACAGGGCCGACGGCAGAGACGCAGACGACAGGGCCGACGGCGGCGCGGTCGCCGTCGGCGACGCGGTTCAAGTCCGGATCGGCGCGGACGCGGTCACCGTCAACGACGCGGCCAACGCGGTCGACCCGGACGCGACGAGCGCCCGGAACCGCCTGGCCGGCCGCGTCTCGCGCATCGACTCGGGCGAGACGGTGTCGACGGTTCGGATCGTCGTCGAACCGGTCGAACGGGGAGGGACAGACGACGCCGCCGTCGAGGTCGCGGCGCTGATCACCGCCGAGAGCATCGACCGGCTCGGCCTCGCGCCCGGTGACCCGGTGTCGCTCCGGTGGAAGGCGACCGCGACGCGACTCGTTGCGCAGGTCGAGTGACTCGGCCGACCGGAGTAGACCAGCGTTCTGAACCGGGGGGCGGACCGGCGTTCCGGACAGGCGGGCCGTGCCAAGCGCTCCCGCGCAAGCGAACGGTTTTTGCGTCGACCGACGGGAGAGGTGGTATGGACGAGGACACCCCCGAAGGGACGACGCCGGGCGGTGACGGGCGCGAGCCCGACGCCGACCGCGGGCCGTTGACGCCCCCCCGGACCGACGGCGGGACCGACGCGGACGAGCCGACCGAGGACGTCGCGCTCGACCCGTGGGGGTCGGCGTCGGTCGGGGACTACGCGGACCTCTTCGCGGAGTTCGGCATCGAGGCGTTCGACGAGGTCGACGACGACGTGCCGGACCCGCACTACCTGATGCGCCGCGGCGTCATCTTCGGGCACCGCGAGTACGACGCGGTCGCGGAGGCGATGGCGAACGACGAGCCGTTCGCGGCGCTCTCCGGGTTCATGCCCACGGGGGACCCGCACATCGGTCACAAGCTCGTGTTCGACGAGATCATCTGGCACCAAGAGATGGGCGGCGACGCGTTCGGGCTCATCGCCGACCTCGAAGCGCATTCCGCGCGCGGGATGTCGTGGGACGAGATCGACGAGCACGCGCGGAACTACCTCCTGAGCCTCCTCGCGCTCGGCTTCGACGCCGAGGACGGCGAGATCTACCGCCAGTCCGACAACCGCGAGGTCCAGGACCTCGGCTTCGAACTCGGCTCGAAGGCGAACTTCTCGGAGTTCGAGGCGATCTACGGCTTCGACGGGGAGACGAACATCTCGCACATGCAGAGCGTGATCACCCAGACCGCGGACATCCTCTACCCGCAGCTCGTCGACGAGCCGAAGCCCACGGTGATCCCGGTCGGTCCCGATCAGGACCCGCACGTCCGGCTCACCCGCGACCTCGCGACCCGCGTGCGCTACTTCAAGGTGACAGAGGCGTTCGCCTCCTTCGAGCTCGACGACGACGAGCGCCGGCTCGTGCGAGCCGCCTACGACGCGCTCGCGGCCCGCGACGAAGAGAACGACGCCGCCGGAGACGCGGACGACGCCGCCGAGACCGACGTGCGCTGCGAGGACGCCGCCGAGTGGCTCGCCGACTACGAGCCGCCGGAGAGCGACCGCGAGAGCGTCGACCTCGCGGCCGCGAAGGCGAGCGCCCTCGACAAGCTCGAGGCCGGCGGGAAGGAGCCGCTCCGCCCCCGCGTGCGGTTCTTCGACCGCAACGCCACCGACGAGGCATTCGAGGCGCTGATCGAGGCCGTGGAAGGGGAAAAACGCGTGTTCGAGGGCCACGTCGACGCGTTCGACCTGACCCGCGACGAGGCCGAGTCCATCGCGCGCGAGGTCGAGATCGACCACGACGGGTTCGGCTTCCGGCAGCCCTCCTCGATCTACCACCGGTTCATGACCGGGCTCACCGGCGGCAAGATGTCTTCGTCGATCCCGGCGAGCCACATCTCGCTGCTCGACGATCCTGAGGACGGCTACGACAAGGTGAAGGCGGCGACGACTGGGGGCCGCGACACCGCCGAGGAGCAGCGCGAGCTGGGCGGCGAGGCCGACGAGTGCCCGGTCTACGAGCTGTACGCCTACCTGCTCGCGGGCGACGACGACGAACTCACCAAGGAGGTGTACTCCGAGTGCGTCAACGGCGAGCGCCTCTGCGGCGGCTGTAAGGAGCAGGCCGCGGAGCTCATGCGCGAGTTCCTCGAGGACCACCAGGAGAAGCGCGCGGAGGCCGAGGAACTCCTCGACGACCTCGACATCGACCTCGACTCCGACCGGCGCGGCACCGGCGGCGAGCACTGAGGCGTCTCTATTGAGGCCGCAGGGCAACTCTCACGAGCTGTTTTATAAACGAACGGTGCGGTGGCGCGTGCCTGCGAGGCCGCCTTGCGGCCGAGCAGCACGCGCGAGGGAGTCGCTGGCTCCCGGAGCGAAGCGGAGGGTGCCAGCGACGAGGCTGGGGAGGCGTGAGGTGCTGTGCTGGGCGGGACTCAAAGGGGCAGTCGCGAGGACGAAGCACGGCGACGTAAGCACCGCAATGAGGGAGCGAACGGAGTGAGCGACCGAGTGAGGAGCACAGCGAGCCGCGCGAGTCCTCGCGACTGGGGCTTTGGAGG
>NZ_NHNZ01000013.1:0-17712 GCF_002727095.1 Halorubrum sp. C191
GTATTTATGTCCGTGAGTATCATGGTCGCCATCGTGGTGATACTCGCTGCTACCATCAGCGTCGTGATTCTTGACTTCGAGAGCGAGCTCCCAGAGCCGCAGCAACTGCGCGGGTTCGGCGACACGGAGGTGACGCTCGGGCCCGAACACCGATCGTGGGGTGGGTGGAACAATGGTAACAGCAATCCCTCCCGCGGAGACATTGACGTCGTTCGAGTGCCCTACGTCGCGGGGCCGAGCTTCCAAGGCGACGAGATCGGTTCGATACTGGTCAGCTGGGAGGGTAGCGACGGCGAGGGCGGTCAGGTTCGGTTCCTGAATCCCAACCGCTTCGACGCGGACACCGCTCAGACGTTCCACGACGGCGATGTCGGGGAGTTCTGTACCGGCGATTTCGGCGTCGGTGAGACACTGACGATCCGGATGGCTCACAACCGGTATCAAGCGGGGGGAACCGGGACCGATGTGGCAGATATTGGTGAGCAGTACGTCGAGTCGAACCAGAACGACATCGCTCGCGGCGATGACGAGCCTTTCTTCCGGGTCGAAAACAGGTATCCGATCGATTTTAGCGGCGACCGCCCGATGGAGCCGGGAGACTCAGTCGAGATCCTTTTTATTGGCGTCAACGACGAACAGCCCATCGCCAGAACGACCGCAGTCGCGACCGCAGCGAGCGGCGAGCCCACAGAACGAGACAAGCCAGAGTGTCGCTAAAAACAGTCGACAGTCGCAGATTCGAACACATCCAGAGACGGCGTGATTGAAATTCGCGGTCGCTGATAGTTCGTCGAGATTGTGCTGGATACAGAGCGCATATTCAGCATTACCGTACCTTTCTCAGGAGAAGCTCCCGCTGAATAAAAACGCCGTTCAGAAGCCGCGTTCGGCAAACGCTTCCCGTGCCTGTTCGTATCCTGTCTCTCCACCTCTCGTGTAAAGTGACGGGAGGTTCACGCGACGTTTACAAGTTGTTCTCGCGTCGGTATACTTAATTACAAGTCGGGGACGTGTTAGTCCCTTTATGCCATCCGTTGCGGAGACCTGCTGGATCGCATCAAGTCGAATTCGGTCTGGCGAGCGGAACCCACGTGCGTAATTTACTGCCCAGAGTACGAGGATCGACCCGCCAAGGGCAGCGATGTAGAGAAAATTACCACCGCGAACCACGCTGACCACCCACCAGATGCCGATTGGAAATACAAACAAGTAGCCGACAAGGACAGTACTAGACCACCACGTTCCGCGCTGCCAGTAATCTCGATAGAGTGACTTAATATACCCTAAAAACGATTCCTGGAAGTATACGTAATCTTCGGTGAACCGTGCTGTGCCGCGTTTTATCGGGAATGACTCGATGGAGGACATACGTCTCTCTCACTTTACTGATCATACGAAAAACTTGCCCGCTGTGTCAGTAGCTGAAATGCTACTATCGGCATCTCCCTTCGTTGAATACAACCTCTGTATCTTGAGGCTCTGGGTAGGTCACCTCAGGCTATGCAAGATAGAGGGCGCGTATCGGCCACAAGGTGAAGCGTAACTCACGAAACGTTTTCTGGGGTGCTCCTCCTACGACAGATATGTCCACGACTGTAGCGACTCCGAATGCGGACAAACGTTGCGCGTACTGTGAATCCCGAATTTTCGACCACGACCCAATCTGTGTCCGTGATTGTGACGACAACTGCGGTTCCCCCCAGTACTTTTGTAACTACGCGTGTCTCACGGCATACATCGAGGAAAACAGCCTGACCACGGGGAATGCGTGTACGTGGAACCCCGATGAAAACAACTGCTGCTAATCGGCTGTATCGCTAACAGAGACTGCTGAACTCACTCTCTGTATCTCGTACCTTACTACTGACAGAAACTGAGAAGATCTCGTGGGCGCTGCTGAATACACTGCGCGAGTCTGTCACCCATCTACAGACTGGGTGGTATGACGGTTGTACAACCACCATGGATTCTACTACCCCAGATCGAGGGTCACTACTGCGACCAACAATCTGCTTCCTATGAGCGTACTCGAAACGGATAGTCAGATCTATCCCGTAACCGACAAAGTAGTCCAATCCTCAGATATCACATCTGTTAAGTACATATCGATAAAATTACAAAATATGACCAAACAACACATTTTCACTCAGATGATTCTCGAACGAGAGGAGCCAGCATTGTTTATCAATCCTCGCTCTGAACAAATCGCAGCCTTCGCAGAGCAAGCAGTAACGGCTGAGGACCAGCCTAAGGTCAGGCTGCTCGCAGACTCAGACGAAATCAAAGACGCCCTCTACAGTTTTCTCACAGCATCAAAGCTAGCCGAGCTCATCCACCGAGACCAGCTCAGCCTCCGAACACTCACGGAGCCAGTTCAGAATATTATTTTCACAACCGAGTCTGAGGCTGTTGTTCCTGTGATGGACAAGCACAGTATCTCGAGTTCGGATCCCAAACTGGTCCCATCAGTCTACGGTGAGTTCGACTCCAGATTCGAGGCTGCCGAGCAGTATCACCTCCGGACACCTGCCCTCTCAGTAGTGAAACAGACGCTCCGGGAGGAGATTGGCGACGATGTCGCTGACGAACTCAACGAAGTCCTCGCACACGCTGAAGAGATTTCCAACAGCAACGAATACCTCAGTATCGTCGAGATCATGCTTATCCTCGCAGCCCGCAACGAGGTCCTCCTCTACGACATCTCGAAATGGGGAGAGGATACAGGTATCGCTTCGAAAGCAACCTTCTCACGGGCCAAATCAGCACTCGAAGATGCTGGCCTCATCGAGACTGAAAAAGTCCCACTAGACATCGGTCGCCCCCGACTTCGGCTTATCGCAACCGACGAGCTCGCGACAGCAAACCTGAAAACACTCTCCACCGAGATCCAGTCTCCGCTGTAGCATCTGCCCCACGACAGCCACCGACTATCGAGACGGGAATACGGTGCTTCTCCAACTCAAGCTTGAGATGAAGCAGTCAAAATCACTGTATAGAGGGTGTGAAACGTATTCTATAACACGCAGTCACCAGATCAATAGTATTTCAAAACTCGACTACGAAAATTGCGACATGTACGATCTTACTGGCTTTCAGCGCGATCTGCTGTACGTAGTTGCCGGACGTGATGACCCCCACGGACTCGCGATCAAAGACGAGCTGGAGGACTACTACGAAAAGGAAATCCATCATGGGCGGCTCTATCCCAACCTCGACACGCTCGTTGAGAAGGGACTCATCGAAAAGAGTCAGCGGGACCGACGGACCAACGAGTACAGCACTACTCGCCGGGGCACTAGAGAAATCGAAGCTCGGACTGAATGGGAAGCCGGGTATATTGACCACGACGGGTGATCGAACTACTGCGTTCGAGGACTGTATTTCACGTCCCTGGCTCTGTTGAGATCCTCAGCAGGAGATATGTTCCAGGCCGATCACGGTCAATACAGAGAATTCACCGACCGGCTGTTTCAGGGGCTGTGTTGGATCGCTGTAAGGCGGAGAGATTCACTGTTTGACGAAGCGTTTGATGTTATAGACGACACACATCAGCGCGATTTCGCGGAACTCACGGAACCATGACCGCGCTCGCACGGCGAAGCCGAGCGAGCGCTTCACAGCCGAGTTCACAGTTTCGGTCATAGAGCGCTGATTATAGCGATTATCGTCGATTCTGGCGTTGTGTGCGTGGTCGTACGGTCCGAAGATGCGGTGCTTGATCAGCGGTCTGATCCCGAGATCGCATAATCCTTCGCGGAGCGATTGCTTGTCATAGCCTTTATTGACCGCGAGAGACCGCAGGTCGCCCGCATTCCGGCGGGCGATCTGCTCTGCGAGGTCCGTGTCACTTCCTTCCCGATTCGTTGAGCAGTGAACGTCAATGACGGCTTGCGACGCTGTATCGGCGAGTTTCGTGACTTTGAGCTTCTGAACGCGGTAGCTGATTCGCTGGCAGTAGTGGCGGCTCGCTGGTGAGCGGTCGTAGAACGTGGCGTCGATCGCGGCGTGTTCAGAGAGATCGTGCAGCTGCGCCGACTGGCGCAGCAGCACTCGACAGACGCTCATGCTGATCCGGTCGAACGCCTTACACAACGTGGACGGGGCGGGGAGATCGGCCGCGTTAAGGCCGATCTCCCCGATTATTTGTGGCATCTCTTTGAGCAGGTCGATCGTCATGCGGTACGACAAATCGAGGTAAATCCGCAGACAGTGAAGGGAAACGAGTGCGTAGTCGGCGAATCCGCCGCCACCGTCCGGGGCGGCGGATTCGCCTCCATCGCCAGTAACTCTTTGAGCAACCGGTACAACCTCCCCGATGAAGCGGGAGATTTGCGTCATGGTCGACGGAACTCTCCCGCTTCAATTCCTTTGATTTAGCGGCCTACCTCGCCTCCGTATGGCGATTCAACACAGCCGGTTGAAGCTACCGCAGTCTCGGTCTTTGGCTCGCCGCCGACCGGTTTCAGACGAACCCCTGTGAGGTACACTTCATTCAAATCTACCGAAGGACTGCCTCCCATATTAGATCGAGATCTGAACAGTTGAAGTTGTGTTGTAAGAACAACAACGTAGCCCACCGACATAGTTCGAAAGGGTACCGCAATAGTGAACCAACGTATCACACCGATATCCAGTATCCAGAAATCTCTTCAAGACCTACGCGGGTATCGAATCAACGGTCGTATCGTCGAAAACTCCGGATAATACTATAGAGGTACATCGTACCACAAGCATTATCACGAGTCCACTTCGTATGTAGCAGCATGGAAGAAGACCCCTTGGAGCGTATGCGTGAGCTCCGTAAAGAAAACAAGGAGATTTACGCCGAAATGGGGAAAGTCGGTTCGGGACACGCTACTGCGGAGGATTAAATCAGCTACCGCTATCGTTCGACGCGTCTTTTTCAATTCCGTTTAATACCTCTCGTGCTGTTTCCAGTACTTGATCTAATGTTTCTGTAGGCGGATCGTGTGGTCGGCGCTCTTCTAATCCCGGACAGAGTGTGTGAGTAAAGTATCGGTGCCAGACGCTGAACAGTTCATCTTTTGCCCACAACGTGTTGTATCGAACGTCGGATTGGAACGTTCGAGTATATTTTGAATGAAGAACAAAACGAGGAATAGACGGGGTGATAATTCGATCACTCGGACCGTCAGACTGTTCAACAAGATATTCAAGCGAGTTTGTCGCAGTTCGGTGGTTTGCGTCGGGAAAAAGGTGGAGCCCGACAATTGCTCGAATCCAGTGAGCGCATGCTTCGGGAAGCGGTGCGGTGGTGGGAAACTCCCGGATCAAGCGGCGGATATCTGAGTCTATGACATTAGAAATCCGCTGTTTTGTCAGCCCCGGTTCGTTTTCTCGTACCTCTCCGTAGGTAGAGCCTGGTTCCTCGTAGAACTCTTTGTTGAGCTGTTTGATTACCTGAGCGTTGACGGAGCCGAAGTCACGAAGCCGCCAGTCGTCTGCTTGGAATGCGTCCGGAGATATCCCCTCAACATCAAGAATAACGTTCTCTATGTGTTTCTCAGGCGGATCTCGGAGAAGTCTTGAGCCATAGGAGTTCTCCTGATAGGTTTCCAGCCCTATTTGAGTGACAGCACCGATACGTTCGAGATCACGGAGTTGTAGACGAAGTACGTTCTCCCGAAAGCGATCCTGTGCCAGCCGGTGTGGAGTGACGTGGGTTTTGTCTTGGAGGGCTTCGAGGATGTCTAGATCAGAGAGGTACATTGGGGCGCTCGGATCGATGAAATCCCGGTACGAGTGTGTTCCAGTGATTTCATCCGGCATATCAGAACCCCGCCCACTTCTCGGGCCGCGTAGCGTAGCTCGGTCGAAGAGCAGGAAGCGGCCGAACAAGATCGGCGTTCACGTGCCCGTCAAGATACCTGGCGCCCCACGTTGTGATCGACCAGTGATTGTCGAGCTCACCGCGATCGTGCGAGGCGATCCAGCTGGCCTTCGCGAGAACGCGGAGCCGGGTGCGAACGAGCCGCTGCTGGAGATGGAAGTCGTGAGCGACTTCCCACCAAGACGACGCCCCCTCACGATCGAGATACTCAAGGATGCGATCGTCCTCGCTGACCATCCAGTTCGCGGATTTTTTCATGTTACACCTGTGCGCTTTCGTCACCGTTCGAGGACTAGTCGTTGAGCTGTTCAGCATTGAGTTCCCCATCGAGGTAGCGTTCGCCCTCGGTGGTGATCGAGTATACTCCGTTACCAAGCTCCGTAACAAGCCCGTGGTCCTTCATCCGGTTCAGACGCTTGGAAACTCCCGATTTACCGATATGGATATACTGGTGATCGGAAAGGGGTGTAGGAGACGTAGGGCCTTCATCACGGATGATCTCAAGAATTCGGTCATCCCAGATGGTCATCCAGTCAGCGCTCTTCCTCATAGACACAAGGTTTCTTTGAGGAAACTTTGTTCCACGCAAAAGCAACGCCCAGACACACTGGGGCTAAGTAGAAACGTCGTTAACCTTAAGATACGTTGTTTCTTATCGTGAACCACGGAGCCCGAGTGACGAACCCTCGGCTCGCGATGAAATGTAGGATCCCGGCCGCGGTGTTGGCGCACCCGGCCGGGTCGGGTTCTGTGCTGAAACCACAGAACCATGCCAACGACGGCATCCGGGGGACTGAATCCCCCAACGACGACAGACGGACCGAGCGGGCATAACAACGGCGACTGCGAGATCTGCGGCGACCCGGCCGATGGGTTCTGCGCGCAGGTGAAATGCCACCTGTGCGCCGACTGCGCGGCGAAGCCGCTCGCCGCGCGCCGCGATGCAGGGGTGCGCGATGCGTAGCGTCCTCGCCGACAACGAACGCGACGGCGACGAGCCGACCGCGCTCGCCGACCTCACCGCCTTCCAGCGCGATCTTCTCTGGGCGCTCTCCCACGAGAACGCCCGCAAGGGGACGGCCCTGAAGGCGGACCTCGCTGCCTACTACATCGACGAGATCAACCACAGCCGCCTCTACCAGAATCTCGACACGCTCGTCGAGTGTGGCCTCGTCGCAAAGCGGGCACGCGATCGGCGCACCAACGAGTACAGCCTCACCGAGGCGGCCCGCCGCGCCCTCGAAGCGCGCCGCGCGTGGCAGGCGGAGGGTGATGCCACGTGATTCGCACCCGCCCACCGTATCTCCGCTTCGACGCCCGCGAGACCCTCACTGGCGAACTCGGTGAAATCACCGTCCAACAAGCGGTCGAGGGCCGCGTATGATGAAGAAGCTCTGGCGGTGCCGCCAGTGCGACCGACTCGTCAACCGATTCGTGAACGGGTGGGTCTGCCCGCGGTGTGGGTGGTACTGTGGCCAATCGATCGCGAGTGTGAATCGGGGGCCATGAGTCGAGACAACCAGCAGTCCGCCGACGCAACGCTAACAGGCACCCTCACGAACGACACCATCGCAAGCCTCGATCAGCTGTCGCTTGCGTCAACGTCGGGGGCGTGTCAACACTGCGGGCGCTCGTTCACCGAGGGCGATGAGATCGTCGCGTACGTCTCTAAGCCGGCCGAGAAGCGAACCCACGAAGTTGGCCATTGCGTCTGCGCGCACCGTGAACACCGCCAGCAGGAGGTGTTCACCCTCGGTGTCTACGAACTCCTCGTCGCCGGGCGTATCGGACTCGCCTCAGACGCCGCGACCCAATCCACATGGCCGATTCTCGTCGAGCCGGTCCCACTCGGTGTGAGCGCGCCAGCGACGACGACGATCCGCTGGCTGCCGCCCGAGACACCACTCGCCGAGCAGGTCACGCCGACAGCGACCCACCGGCAGCGACGGCGTGAGGCCCGGGCGCAGGTGACGGTTGGTTCCCCACCGGCAACGGAGGGGGATGACTAATGCGGTCACCATCCCGCACCGAGGCCGCTCAACAACGACGGCCGAAGCACCACCGAACGCGTCCGTCCACCCGACCACCAACGACTGACCCGGACACCACCCTCGCGACGATCGCACACCTTCGGCGGGCGCTCACCGCGAGTACCGCCAGTGACGCGGCCGGCGTGACGGCGGCGCTCTTCCGAGCGACGCGGACTGTCGACGAGACACACTATCCAGACATCGCGGCCGCAGTCCGGATTGCCCGCAGTGTCGATCCTGTCTCGCGAACAGTCCGCCAGTACATCCGAGAGCTGCTCCGGCGGCTCGTCGCGATGGTCAACTGCTGGGAGCCACCAAAGTGATGCCAGCAGACAAGCAGACCCGCTGCGGGCACGCACAGCCCGCCGGCCAAGGCCACGAGCGTGGCGTCCATCTTGTAGGCCCAACCACACAGTATGACGCCGCCGGGATCCACTGTGGAAGCGTCTCGCCCCGGCTGACCGAGTGGATACCCGAACTCCTCGACCAGCTTCGTGAGGCGAGCACAGAAACAGTCCGAACCCAGACACCCCACACCGACCCGTGGCGGGCGAGTACGTCACTCCTCGATACCACGCTCCCGGAGTGGAATTCCCTCGAGAACACGTGGGACGATGCGACCGCCGAGGCCGTCGCGTACACGCAGGCGATTACCGAGTTGGCGCTCGTCGACGGCGACACCGAGTCGTCATATCACACCCAACGCCACGACGAATTACGTGACACAGTTCATACAGTCGGCACCGGGCGCGGCGCGGTCAACGCCGGGCTTGGCGCACTCGCAAAGGGACCAGTCGCGCTCCACCGCGAATTCGACGCTACTCCCCGAGCGATCACCGTCGCACTCGATGGCCCAACCTGGACCGATCTCCCCGACCGCCGAACTGGCGTCCGCGCGCTCGCGGCCATCGCCGTGCTCGCAGCCGGGTTCGACGTCCGCGTTGTCGTCTCCCCGGCGCTCAAACGCCACCTCACCCAGCGGTACCCACAGTGGTGTGAAATCCACCTCGATCTTACGCAGAGCCGGGATCGGTCCCACCCGCATCCCCACCGCGTTCAGTCTCACGAGCCGACCACCGACGAGCGCCACCCCGCCTGGCAAGCGCTCGATGGGCTCGAACGCACACCGAAGAAACGACGCCTCCTCACCAATCTCGACGCCACTACCGGGCGAACCTACCAGAATCTCGAACACGACGACGCGATCGACATTGAGGCAGGGACGGTCAGCCGGTACGTTCTTGATCTCGAGACGCGTGGGCTCGTCGACGTTGACCGTCGAGGTACCCACCACAGCGTCACACTCTCTGAACGCGGTCAGACGGCCGTGGCTGGGTATCTCGACGCTGCCGGCGACCTCGTCCATCCCGAACAACGCCGACTGACTGACGATCGTACTGCGACCACTCACGATGTCACAAGTACAGTGTCGCCCCGCCGAGAGGACCCCACAGGTGACACCCCACCCTCACTCGAGGAGTGGCTGGCGGCGACGGGTGACCCCGACGCCGACGGAGAGTTCGTCCAGTGGCTCAGGGGGCCCGACACCGTCAATGAAACCCACCTCCACCAGCGGTTTTGGACCCCCGCCCAAGACGATAGCGTCACGCTCGTCGATGACACCCCAACCCCGTTCGATGACGGCCGGGTTGGGTATCTGAGTCACACCCCCGGCGAGGCGCAGGTCGTCCTCCAATGGGGTGGGCCCTTAGCCACCCTGGGACGTCTCGCGGCTGTCTTACTCAGCGATAAGGCGCTCTCGAAGATCCTGACGCCGTCGCGGTTCGGCCGCGCATTCGAGGCAATCCATCGCGGTGATCTCGAACAAGACGCCCCACGAGTGCTGTGTCGTGGTCACCAGGTTGGCTGGTACAGCGAGGACGAGCACACGTATGCGGCGTGGCGTGACCGCATCACGTCCGTCCGCGATACACTGCTCGCTAAGATCGGCGAACACACGAACAGTACCAATACCGCCGCCCGCAGCGAACTCTTCGAAGATCTCCACGGGCTGGTCGCCTCGGCTACCCACCTGTATCACGCAATCGGCGTTGATCTCACGACCACGATCAGACTCCCGGACACCGCGGCGCTCGCCCGAAACTCGGCGCAACGCCGGCAGCTCTGTACGTTCCTTGCGAAGACGGTGCCCAAACAATCGGTGTATGGCGTTCACTCGGGCTACCGCATGTTGTTCGAAGAGCGCCCGCCCAAACTGCGGCGGCGGCTTCCATATAACGTCGAGCCCAACGCGACGATGGATCTGACGATGTCGTGGGTGCTTGCGGGCCCGACGATCACCGATCTCCGCGATGTAATCCAAGAGGCACTCACCACAGAGCTCACCGCCGTCCGAGAGGCGATCGCTGAAGGAATCGAAACCGCCCCTACTCTCTCGATCCCGGTCGTCGACGGGACGACCTACCCCGCCATCCGGCGGGTGATTGACGAGATTGCGATGACCCACGACGCCCAGTGGACACCCCGCGAGCGACAGCGGCTCGTGCGGCTCTGTCTCCGCTCGTTCGGCCCGGCGGACACCACGCGCCGTGCGTGCCCGTACGACGTCGTGGTGAGCCTGCTGCGCGCGCTGAACGAGTCCCACTCCCCGACCGTGGCTGCGGTTGAACGCGCGGCGGCGACGCTCTCTGTCGCGCGGTTCCGTCCCGATCTCGTGCCAACGGCGACGGCGCTGTATGCGGCCCTGCTTCGAGCCGACGAGCCGCTCGGCCGCTCAGCGTTACTCGAGCGGGCCGACATTGCGGCCAGTAGCTATGATCGCCGGATTGGCACTGTCCAAGCGCTTGACCGAGTACAGGCCGTCCAGATAGATGGCCACCGACGCTGGGTCACCACCGACGAACCCAGTCACCCATCACTACAGCCGTCGCCGTGCCTCGGTCACCCCCATTCCTGGCTCCCGCTGTTGACGCATCGCTCACGAACACATTCAGTCCGTTTCGCCCCCACCCTGTGGGTTCCACTCCGAGTCGGCTGGCGACACCCACATCGAATCCCCACGTGGGATCAACACGCCCCGACTGTCACCTCCCTTGACATCGCCCTTCCGGTGAACCAGTGGGGACCGCGCCGGGAGGACTGTACCGCAATCACCGACGCACCAACTCATCACAGCCACCGACCAGCCACAGCGCTCGAAACCATCACCGATGAACCACGCATGACACCACAATACTACGCACCGACCGCATCGCTTCTCGACCACCTACGTCTCCTCTTACCACGGGGTGTGTCCCAATGAGACACTCAGCAAGCGATCGTACAACCGACGCCATCTGCGAGCGCTCGCTCACCAAAGAGGAGACACACATCCGCGTCGCCCGCTGTGAAGAGGCCTCATCTCAACTCACGTCTAGCGTCGAACAGCGGAATCAGCGCCTGTGTCTCACCGTGTCCACTAACGATGCGTAACGCTACAAGTACACGACCGAAGATTGTTCGAGTAATCGACAAGTACGACCTCGACGGCATTGGCGACGAAATGGTTGCGGAGTGGACAAAGCCCGAGAGTACCCGACGCTCTTGTCGTGAACTCGCGGAATTCTTCAACATCCGTGTACTCGATGTAGCACTCCGCGAAGCGGGTATCATCTGGGATAGATCACTTGTAGAGGAGTGTGCTGCGATCATCAAAGACAGAGATAAATCGCTGACAGGATATGATCTCGATAGTAGGGGAGTAGACACCGACGAAGTCGGCGGAGACATGGTTTCATATCAATATATATACATGTATCTGACAGAGTACCGTGATACTGAGTATGAGCGTGAGGTCGATGATATTCACTCGCGAGTTGCGAGTTTAGGACAGATCGAAACAAAGACAGAGACGATTGCTGCTGGGATTATCTCACGGTCTGTATCCCACAACCAAGTATACGGAGCAGAGCCTCAAATAGAGGTTACGACGGAATGTATTTGTGAAACATGCGAGACCAACACCGAGATGTCGGTGTATCTGCGAAACGGCGGCTGTCCTACCTGTAGTCGGTCGCGTTAATTTCGCTCATTCTTCTTTGTCATTCTATTGAAATACTCAGCATACTTCGAGGTGGACCCTCCGGCCTCAAGGAGCGACCGGAGGGAGCGAGTAGGCCGGAGAGGAAACCGACATACTACTGAGCAAGTGTTAATTTACATCCCACCGTACTGACAACTAGTGCTGTGCTGGCACAAGTCCCGCGCAGTACGGGCCGCAGTAAGTGCTGTGCTGGCACAAGTCCCGCGCAGTACGGGCCGCAGTAGCCCGGCCCCAAATGGTGGGTTCACCGACCCCGAAGGGCGTTCGGTGGGCGGGGCGCACAAAACGCCCCGTCGCATCAACTGACGGCGAGGACCACATCAAAGCTCCACCCTCAACGAGCGAGCTTGTCAGTGCGAGCGAAGTAGGATGGGGTCGGTTACTGAGTGGTGGTCTCTCGGAGACGTGCCGAATTCAGCGCGGGGAGGGTGTCAAGGTGATGACGGCGCTGTATCCCCTCCCTGCTCGCTCCCTTCGGTCGCTCGCTGAGGAAAGGGCCTTAGCGCCTATCTTCAGGTGAAGTGGGGTAGTTCATTCTTCTCTGGCACGACCGAAGAAAGCGAGTGCTGCGCCAAGGAGTGTGATATTTTGAAGGAACGATGTGAGTTCCCCACCGCGCTCTTCCTCGTCGACTGCCCAGAAGTCGTGCATGAGTGGCGTCACACCTATCAAAAACGCAGCTACAGCGCTCGCAGAGAGTTTTGGAGCCTTCCACACGCTAATTCCGAGACCACCACCGAGAAGAAGACCACTACCTGCCGGCACAAGTGTCTCTGCCTCAGGCACCCCTTTTGCATCGGCGTATGCAACCCGCCCATCAAGATTCGTGAGATTCCGTACGGCAAGCGCTACAAGGCCAGATCCAAACAGTACTCGGCCAAGAAGAGCTGGTTTTTCTGTGCTGTCGGTGTCTGTTTTAGACATTACCAGCTGGTAAAATAGCCGGTGATATAAGACTCATGATCATCGTATGAGGCGGATTTGTTACACATCTCTATCAAATATAGTAATACAGTCAAAACCCATATCAACCCCGATAGACGCCTCCCGATATGGCCGCAGCCACAGACAACGACCAGCTACAAGAGAGTAGCGCCGAATCTGGCGGGGACTTCTGGCGACAGTCGTTCGAGCAGTTCATCGAGGACCTTCCTGAAGCAGCATTCGTCGTCGACGCCGATGGTGACATCACCCAGTGGAACACCGCAACAGCCGACCTCCTCGGCCTTCCCGCAAGCAAAGCCGTCGGCATGAACGCATACGATGTCTTCGGCACTGAAGGCGAAGATGAGACCCTTGCCGAAGAAGTCCTCCGTACTGGAACCCCCATCCGTGAAGACCAGTTCCGATCCGCAGAACGACCGGACGGCACGAAAGCACATGCGCGCGCGATTGGAACCCCGATACAGACACCCACTGGCAAGGTCGTTGGGGCTGTCGAGTTGCTCTTCGACGTCACCACCGTCGTCGAACAGCGGGAGACGCTCGCCGACCTCCAGGAAGAACTCTCGGACAATGTCGAGACGTCCATGGAACAGCTGAGCGAGTCGACAACCGAAGTTGCGAATCGCTCGAATGAAATCAGCCAGCTCGTCGACGAGCAGGCAGCCGAGCTCGAGAGTACCCAAGGCGAGATCTCCGGATTCAGCGCCACTATCGAAGAGATTGCGTCCAGTGCCGAGGAAGTCAGCAACCAAAGCGCGGAATCGAGAACCCTCGCCGAAGAGTCCGTCGACACCGCGGGGGAGGTTATCGACCAAGTGGACGACACAGCCGAGAAGTCAGCTTCGGTCGCAGACGACGTCGCTGAGTTGAAAAACGAAATCGAACAAGTCGAAGAACTCGTCGGCGTGATCAACGATATCGCCGAGCAGACAAACATGCTCGCGTTGAACGCCAACATCGAAGCGGCACGCAGCGACAGTGACGGCTTCGCGGTCGTCGCCGACGAGGTGAAGAACCTCGCCAATCGCTCACAAGATCAAGCTGACGAGATCGAAGAAATCGTCGCAAGGATCAAAGAGAAGGCTGCTACGGCGACTACCGAAGTAAGAGCAGGAAACGCCGAGATCCAGTCCGCGAGAAACGACATCCAACGCCTCCTCGAAAACCAGAAACAAATCCTTGCTGCGGTCGAACAGACTGAAAGCGGGATCACCGAGATCGCAGACGCAACAGATGAGCAGGCGAGCGTGGCTGAAGGGATATCGAGCGCTGTCGACGATGTCTCTGAACGGGCTGCCCTCGTGAGTGAAGAAGTCACAGAGATTGCGGACGAAAACGACAATCAAACAGAGATGGTCGCGGGGCTAACCCGGCAGGTCGAACAAATTGACCGCGAACTCGCTGAGGTCATGAATACGTCTGTCTAAGGTAGACGTCTCGTGATCGGACAGACGAACAGTCTCATCCCACGTTTCCGCTCTAGTTCGCTGACGGCTCCTTCCGTGGGAGTGAGATGCTGACGACAGTTCCGGTCACCTCATTTTCGCCAAACTGGACACGACCGCCGAGGAGATCGGTTCCCCACTTGATGATCCAGAGCCCGAGCCCACTTCCATGGTGAAGCACAGATTCGGTTCCTTCAGAAAGTACGGATAGTTCGTGCTCGGGTATCCCCGGCCCGTTATCGCGGATTTCGATCTGTACCTGCTCGCCTACGCTGGCGACAATCTCAACATGTGGACTGTCACTGGTATTGTGTTCAGCAGCGTTTTCGATAGCGTTCGAAAGCACTGGACTAACAAGCACATCGACGGGTACATCTTGGTCAGGACACTGAAGCTCGAATGTAACGTCGGAAAAGCGTGATCTAACCTCTCTCAGCCGCTCTTTAAGTATCATCTCTATCGATCTGACGTCGGATTCTTCTCGAGCGCGACTGAAAAGCCGGATTGCCTCGCGACCTTTCTGTCCTAACTCATCGATTTGAAGTGCGCTTTGTTTTACGCGCTCGGCTGCTTCCGTCGGCAGGTCCTCGCTATACCCAAGTATCAGGTTAGTTTCTGTCTTGATGTTGTGGCGAAGCACGCGATTGAGAACCTGTAGACGCTGTTCTTGGCGCAAGAACTCAGTCACGTCCTGTAACGTCACCATGCTCCCAATGACCTGCCCTCGCTGTGTGGTAATCTCGACAGTTTTGATCTTGAAGTCCCGCTTACCTGAGTGGGTTTGTATCGTAAGGAAGTCTTCAAATACTCCAGAATCTGGAAATGCCTCGTACTTAGGAATCGTCTCTGGCGCAGATGATCCGAGCAGTTCGTCTCTTTGTACATTAAGCATCTCTAGTGCTGGACCATTGACGTTAATCACGTTGTCATTCAAATCAAGAACAAGTATTCCCTCTTGGGTACTATCAAATACGAGTCTTCGAGCGGTAGTGTTCGGTGCCGGATTCGTTCGCAGTAAACTGTACCGTCGAATGGCGGTCAGGTAGATGACGCCAGAAACTGAAAATGCGACTGGTGTCGGGTCAATAGGCGTGCTAAGCACGTTTGTGAGGTAGCATAGGTTTATACCCCAGGGAATGATCAACGCCCCAATCAGCGTATACGCCTGCTTCCGAAACGCAGCCATCTGGCTCAGGGCCAACCGGACTAACAGGGCACTACCCACGCCACCCAGTAAATACGTATAAGCGGCGACAATCCAATACCAGATGCCTCCGCTGTCGTTCTGGGCGACGCTGAGATCCGGAGTTTGTGCGATACTGATCTGTAGAAGTTCCTGAGCCGGCCCGAGAATGGATAAAATCACGGTTACCACCGGGACAACCGCAAGCGCCGAGACATATCTCCAGTTCAAAAAACGATCGTGACCAGTGTATGATAACGCAAACAGCATCCACCCGAGTGGGATTGCAACGACGCCTATCCACATCAGGTACATCCAGAATAGCTTTGCCTCCACACCAGGTGCTCGGAGTCGAAAAATAAGCATAAGCGACCAGAACACCTGCCCGGCCAGCAACAGTACGAGAGGTCTCGCCCCCGGAGATTGCCCCTCTCTCCACGCTAAAATAGCCGAAGCTGAGCCAAGAACGACGGAGATGTGTAACACAGACAGCAGAAAGATAGTATTTGACACAGTCTTACAAGCACATCTATGTATACTAACTTTATGTCTAAGAAATTTAACTTTCCACGGTCAATAAAAAAGAGAGTGCCGTGGATTACCCGATGATAGCGATGAACAGTCCGCACGCCACGAACACGTAGTTCATCTCACCGAGCAACTCCAGGCGACGGTAGTCGTTACTACGCCCAATTCGACTATTGAGGAAAACCGCCAGCACTCGTCCAGCAAGAAGGACCAACGCAAAAAGTGCTGGGAGGAATCCGCTAAGAAACGCGCCAATGACGACGAGAACTGAGAGCATGTTGATGATGTACAATAGATGCCGTGTCCGCTTGACGCCGACGACAGTCGGGAACGTTGAGACATTATTTTTGACATCATCTTCGATGTCGCGGACGTTCGGAATTTCAGTGTTGACGAAAATATCGGCAAAAAAGTAAACCGCCAACACAATGGCAAGTGGCGTGATTGCGGCATCGGCAAACACAATTGGCAGGACTACCATTGCTGTCGCCCACGCCAGTGCCACAAGCGTAGAATTAAGCACAAAGATGGTCTTCAGTCGCTGGACCGGCACAAGCGATCGTTCAGACAGATCTGCTACATACAAGATCCAAGTAACGCCTGGAATGAGGGTGACCGCAAGCGCAAGTGGGCCACCAAGCGCCGAGAGAGTAATTGCAAGTCCGTATGCTCCAGCAGACGTGATCGAAAGAAGACGCCTGTGTCGCCCGATGAACGCACTTCGCTCGGACGTCGCTTGTGGGTCGTATCGCACATCGCTGATTCTGTCACCGACGTAGACACCGTAAGCGACCAATCCAACGACGACGGGTGCCAGGGATGGCTCGAGCGACAAGATCACCATCGTGACAAGTGTTCCCGCGATCCCCATGCCTACAATATCGAGTTGGAGGAAAATACAGGCTTTTCGTATGCGATGCCACAGTTTGACCGATGGACGAAAACCGCTACCGGTTCCGGTAGATTGTCTATCGGAACCCGTCCGTTCTGGTTTTTTCTTTGACATTCTGTTGGGGACACCGCAAGAAAACACGCTGTTGCTTCCCTGGGTGCCAGCTATAAATTACTTCTAATTGACAATAAAGATAGATAGATACTTCTCATCAGATTAACAGGCCGTTTTCGGGTTTCGCGAATAATCGTTTTTCTGACATAATGTGTTTGCTGTTCGCATCTCTTACCAGTAGTTGGTAATACAATTTATTTATTCAGAGATGATGTTGGAATTATAGTAATAATCAAAACGATATACTTCTTCCCACTCTGAGTGGGAATATGACCAAAGTGGATTCAAAAGGGCTAATCGTCCTCCCGCAAGAAGTGCGAGACCGACTTGGTATTACTCCGGGAACAGAGGTTGATATCCGCGAAAAAGACGGGAAAGCAGTTGTTGAGCCAGAGGACAGCCCCGACGAAATTCTCGACAAGATGGAACAACTCATTGAAGAAGCGTCTTCGAACCAGGGAGAGACGACACCTATTTCTGAAGGGGCCGACCCGGTTGCCCACAGACACAGAGATGCCGTTCAGCATTTTCGAGGTGGAGCCCCCGACCTCAAGGAGCGAACGGAGTGAGCGAGTAGGTCGGGGAGGAAACCGACATGGGACGACACAACCACCACACCTCGACCGACTGACTCCCAAGCGTATAAGTACCGTCGAGTGCTCTCTGAAACTATGGGCGTGCG
>NZ_NHNZ01000026.1:0-35545 GCF_002727095.1 Halorubrum sp. C191
GCCGACACGCGCCGGGAGGTGAGCATCGACGAGGCGTACCTCGACGCCACCGACCGGACCTCGTGGGCGGTCGCCGGGGGTGGCGGCGGGAGTCCGAGCGACGGCGGTGACGGGGACGACGGCGACGATTCTACCGACCCGCCGCCGAGCGGGGCCGCCGGCCCCGCGGAGGCGCGGACGCTCGCCGAGGGATACGCCCGCCACGTGAAAGACCGGATCGAGCGGGAGGCCGGGGTGCCCGCGAGCGTCGGCGTCGCGCCGAACATGTCGGCCGCGAAGGTCGCCAGCGACGCCGACAAGCCGGACGGGCTGGTCGTCGTGCCGCCGGGGTCGGTCGCGGAGTTCCTCGCGCCGCTGCCGACCGCCGACATTCACGGGGTCGGCCCGGTGACCGAGGGAACGCTGGCGGAGCTGGGCATCGAGACCGCGGGCGACCTCGCCGCGGCCGACCGCGACCGGCTCGCCGCGGAGCTTGGCGAGCGCGGGCCGGAGCTCTCCCGACGCGCCGCGGGCGACGACGACCGAGAGGTGACGCCGACCGGCCTCCCCAAGAGCCTCTCGCGGGAGTCGGCGCTCCCGACGACCGCCGACGAGCCGACCAAGCGCGAGACCGTCTCCGCGCTCGCCGCGGACGTTGCCCGCCGCGCCCGCGAGCGCGGCTGCCTCTACCGCACAATCGGGATCAAGGCGGTCGAGCCGCCGTTCGACGTCAACACCCGCGCCCGGAGCCTGCCCGGTCCCGTGGACGACCCCGACCTCGTCGAGGAGGTGGCGCTCGACCTGCTCGGCGAGTTCGACGAGACCCGCGTCCGCAAGCTGGGCGTGCGCGTCTCCAAGCTCGACTTCGCCGAGACGGATCAGGCGACGCTCGGCGGATTCGAACCGGGGGACGGGCCGGGAGACGGGAGCGACGGCGCGGCCGACCGCCCCCGCGGGTCGGTCGGTCGAACGGCCGGCACCGACGGCGACGGTGGGAAGCTCACCGACTGGGTAGACGGGGAGCCGACCGCGGACGGCGACGCGACGGGGAACGAGGCAGAGCGCCGGACGGGGGACGGACAGGCGTCGCTCGGCGACTGGTCGTGAGCCGCGCCCGACGCGTGGATTCATGGGGCGGCCGAAACGATCCGGGGACATGTCCCTCGCTCGTCGCGTCCTCCTCGGCTCGAACTCGAACGGCTCGCCGCGCCGGTACCGACTCCTCGTGCCGCCGCTGCTCTTTGTCGTCTCCTTCGCCGCCTACGGGCTGGGGCTCTTCGCTCACGCCGGCGGGGTAGTGTTCCTCGCGTTCGACGCCGCGGCCCTCGGCGTCCTCGTGACCGCGGGCCTCGTCTATCGAGGGGCCGGGGTCGCGCTCGCGTGGCTCTCCGTCTACGGAGCGCTGCTCGGGAGCAACGCCGACCACTACCTGCTGGGCCTGCCCGGGCGGCCCCTCGCGGAGCGCGTCGCCGCGCTCCTCGGACTCGACGGGCTCGTCTTCGTCGGGGTCGAGGCCCTCGCGCTGGGGACGCTCGCGTGGGTCGCCGGGACCGTCGGCCGTCTCGCGGTCGACCGCGTCCGGGCCGCGTGACCGGCGTGGGCGTGCGACCGGATCGAACGCGCGACGGCCGGCTATTTACGCCCCGAGCGACGACCGGATCCATGGACGATTCCGCCGACCTCGCGTGGGAGACGCTCGACAGCGACATCGACTACGCCTGCCCCGGCTTCGACGTGCGCCGGGACGAGGTGCGCTTCCCGGACGGCGAGACGGACGGGTTCCACTACGTCGACGAGCCGCCGGCGGTCGTCGTGCTGCCGCTGACGCCCGACGGCGACATCGTCGTCATCGACGAGTGGCGACAGGCCGTCGGCCGGGTGAACCGCGGGATTCCCGCCGGGACGATGGAGCCGGAAGACGGGGCGGCGGGGGACGGCGGCCCCGCGGGCCGAGAGCCGACGACCGCCGCGGTCGAGCGCGCCGCGGCCCGCGAACTCGCCGAGGAGACGGGGTACGAGGCGGACGCGTTCGAGCGGCTGACGGCCGTCGAGCCCACGAACGGGATGGCGAACGCGGTCCACCACCATGTGCTGGCGACCGGCTGCGAGCCGACCGCCGAGCGGGAGCTGGACCACAACGAGTCGATCGCGGTCGAGACGGTGCCGTACGACGACCTGCTCGCCGCGGTCGTCGACGACGAGCTGCGCGACGGGCGGGCCGTCACCGCGGTACTGTGGTACGAGCTGCTCCACCAGTAGGCGGTCGGGACCCGCCTTCGGCGCCGTCGCCGTTTCGGCACGGCGTCGTGGCGCCGCCGTCTCCGCGCGATATCGCACCGTCGCCGTCTCGGAACGATACCGCGCCGTCGTCGATTCCGACACGGACAACCATTTTGCCGGGCGGCCCCTACGCGGGGCAATGACAGATCCCTCCAGCGGCGACCGGGCCACGGACGGCGGCGTCTCGGACGAGTTCGACGACGTCGGGCCGGACGCCGTCGGCGACGCGGACGGGTCGGGCGGGGGCGCCGGCTCTCCGGGCGTCGCGGTCGCGACGGCCCTCCTCCTCGGCGTCCTCGGCCCGGTCATCGCGCTCGCGAGCGGGGTCGCCGTCTTCGCGATCGACTCGCTGACCGGGGGGCTCTCGCTCGTCGCGAGCGTGGTCCTCACGCTGGTGTTCGGCCAGTACGTCGCGTTCGGCGGGCTCGCGGTCGGCTACCTCGCGTGGCGCGGCTTCGACCGCGAGGGGATCGTCTCGTACCTCGGCGTCCGGGTGCCGAGCCTCAAGGAGATCGGGATCGTCCTCGGCAGCTGGGTCGTGATCTTGATCCTGATCCTCGTGGTCTCGACGATCGTCCAGCTGCTCGGGACGGAGACCGCGGCGAACCAGAGCGCGGAGCTGGCGATGGGGAATCCGGCGATCATCCCGCTGTTCGTCGCCGCGTCGTTCCTCGTCATCGGGCCCTGCGAGGAGATCCTCTACCGGGGAGTCGTCCAGGGGCGCCTCCGCGAGTCGCTGCCGGCCGCCCCGTCGATCGCGCTGGCGGCCGCCATCTTCGCGACCATCCACGTGATGGCGCTGACCGGCGGGCTCTCCGCGCGCCTGACGACGATCTCGATCCTGTTCGTGCCGAGCCTCGTGTTCGGCGCGGTGTACGAGTACACCGAGAACCTCGTCGTCCCCGCGCTGCTCCACGGCCTCCACAACGCCGTGATCTTCACTGTCCTCTACGTCACCGTGACGCAGGTGGACCCGAACGAACTACCGACGGTGCTGGGGTTCTTCCCGGTCTGACCCCAGACGATCGAGCGGCCTCAGTACAGGTCCTCTAGCGCCTCCTCGACGTGCGAGTGCTCCTCGGCCGGGAACTCGCCGCTCGTCACGGCATCCCGGTACGCCTCGACGGCGTCGACCATCTCGCCGCGCACGTCGCCGAACTGCTTCGCGAACGGCGGCGACCACTCCCCGAGCCCGACCGCGTCGTTGATCACGAGCACCTGTCCGTCGCAGTCGGGGCCCGCGCCGATGCCGATCGTCGGGATATCCAGCGCCTCGGTCACCGCGCCCGCGAGGTTCGCCGGCACGTGCTCCAGCACGAGCGCGAACGCCCCGGCGTCGGCGTGGGCGCCCGCGAGGTCGATGATCTCCTCGGCGGCGTCCTGCTCGGTCCCCTGTCGGGTGTAGCCGCCGAGCCGGTTCACGTGCTGCGGGGTCAGGCCGAGGTGCGCCATCACCGGGATCCCGACCTCGGTCATGCGACGGGTCGTGTCGACGGTGTGGGGGCCGCTCTCGATCTTCACGGCGTCCGCGTTCGCCTGTTTTAGGAGTCGACCCGCGTTGCGGACGGACTCGGCCTCGTCGACGCCGAACGAGAGGAACGGCATGTCGGCGACGACCAGCGCGTCCCCGGTCGCGCGCGCGACCGCCGCGGTCCGGCTCGCCACCTCGTCGAGCGTGACGGGGAGCGTGGAGTCGTAGCCAAGGGCGGCGTTGCCCATGCTGTCGCCGACGAGGACGACATCGATCCCCGCCTCGTCGACGATCGCCGCCGTCGGGGCGTCGTATGCGGTCAACATCGTGATCGGATCGTCGCCCTCCCGCAGTCCCCGCGTCGTGGTCATACCTCGGAGTCACCCGCGCGACGCCGTAAAATCGTCGGGAACCGGAAAGGCGGGGCGGCGCGGCCGGGCGGCGGCGCGACCCCGGTACCGCCGCCGACCGCCACCGATTTGCCGCTCGGCCGCCGAGTCGGTCGCGTGCAACCAGTCGAGCGGGCCGAGTACGAGGGGGTGGACTACGCGTGGGTGATGCAGACGACGTTCGTCGTCACCATCCTCGTCGGCGCGCCCGCCGCGGCGCTGCTGTCGACGCTCGTGACGCTGGAGACGTGGGGCGCGCGCGCCGCGTTCGCGGTCCGGATCGGCGCGCCAATCTGGTTCGTCACCGCGGTCGCTGTCGCGCTGTACGCGCGGCGCGCCGAGGCCGGCGACGGCGGCTCTGGCAGCGACGCCGACGCGAGCGCGGAACGGGACGCCGACGCTGACGCCGGAGACGCCGAGCCGGAGTCTACCGAGCCGACCGACGAACAGACTGACGAGGGGGAGAAGATCGACTGACCCGCGGGCGGCGCGGTGCGAGTCGCTACTCGGCGAGCAGCTCCGAGACCCACGCGAAGTCGACGCCGCCGCGCTCGGCGGTGACCGCGTCGCTCTGCGAGTCGCCGACGAACAGGGTGTCCTCCGGGGCCTCCCCGAGGCGGTTGATCGCCGCGAGCAGCGACGCCGGGTCGGGCTTGTGGCTTCCGACGGTGTCGCGGCCGACGATCGCACCCGAGACGAGCGCGTCGCCGAGGCCGTGCGTCTCGACCGCGATGCGGCACGCGTCCTCGCAGTTGAGCGAACAGACGCCAGCCGGGGGGTGTGGGTCCGCGGACTCGTCGTCCGCGGTCGCGGCCGCGAGTCGGTCCCCGAGCGGGAGCCGGGTCGACTCGCGGGCGCCGGGGCGCTCGTGGAGCGCGATCGCCTCCTCGACCTCAGCCCGGATCCCGTACTCGTCGGCCGCGCCGAGGAGGTCCCACAGCTCCTCAGTCGGGGGGATGAGGGCGCGCTCGGCGTACACATCGAGAACCGCGTCGGCGACCGCGTCCCAGTCGACCGCGAGCTCGACGAGCGTCCCGTCGAGGTCGTAGACGACCGCGTCGTAGGCGGCGAACTGAGACCCGTCACCGTCGGTCACTCGCCGAACACCCCGCGGGCGATGATCGTCTTCTGGACCTCGGTCGTCCCCTCGTATATCTCCGTGATCTTCGCGTCGCGGTAGAGGCGCTCGACGTCGAACTCGGTCGTATAGCCGTAGCCGCCGTGGATCTGGATCGCCTCGTTCGTCACCGACATCGCGGCCTCGCTGGCGCGGTACTTCGCCTTCGATGCGGCGACGCGATAGTCCTCGCCCGCCTCCGCCTGCCGGCACGCCTCGCGGACGAGCAGCCGCGCCGCCGACACGTCGGTCGACATCTCCGCGAGCTTGTGCCGGATCGTCTGGATGTCACTTATCGGTCGGTCGAACTGCTCGCGCTCCTCGGCGTAGGATTTCGCCTCGTCGAGCGCCGCCTGCGCGACGCCGACCGCCTGCGCCGCGATGCCGATCCGGCCCTCGGTGAGCGTCCGGAACGCGGCGGAGAGCCCCTTTCCCGGCTCGGTGAGACGGTTCGCGGCGGGGACGCGGCAGTCGTCGAAGGTGATCCCGGTCGTGTCCGAGGCCCGGAGGCCCAGCTTCTCCTCCTTCTTGCCGACCTCGAACCCCTCGGTGTCGGCGGGGACGAGGAACTGCGTGATCGCGTCGTCGTCGGGGTCGTGCGCCTCGTCGTCGACCTTCGCGAAGACGACGGCCACGCCGCCGCGCTTCCCGTTCGTGATCCACTGCTTCTCGCCGTTGAGCGCGTACTCGTCGGTCTCGGGGTCATACGTCGCGGTCGTCGACATCTCCGCGGGATTCGAGCCCGCGTGCGGCTCGGAGAGACAGAACATGCCCACCGGGCGGCCCGTCTCCGCCATCTCGGGGAGCCACGTCTCGCGCTGGGTCTCGCTGCCGAACTCGGCGATACAGGAGGTGGCGAGGCAGTGGACCGACAGGGCCGTCGCGACCGCGAGGGACCCGTGCGCCAGCGCCTCGTTGGCGACCGCGTACGTCGTCTTCCCCGCGCCGAACCCGCCGTACGCTTCCGGGACCGTCAGCCCCGTCAGGCCGAGTTCCGCGAGCCCGTCCCACACGTCCTCCGGGAACGTCTCCGTCTCGTCGGCTTCGGCCGCCGTCGGTCGGACCTCCTCGGCCGCGAACTCCTCGACGAGGTCGCGGACCGCCTGCTGTTCGTCGGTGAGCGCCGAGCCGACGCGTGCTCCGGTCATGTCACCGACTTCGGTCCCTCACCGAAAAAGGTGAGCGATCGGCGGGACCGCCCGACCCGGCGTCCCGGACGGCTTCGGCACCGGCGCCGGTGACGCGCCTACTCCTCCGCTTCGCGCGCCTCCCACAGCGGGTACAGCTCGTCGCGGGGCGGCTCGGCGAGCGGCTCGCCGTCGATTCGGACGGTTCCCGCGGGGCGAGCCGGGTCCGCGGTGTCGCCCGAGCCCGCGGCGTCGCCCGAGCCCGCGGCGTCGCCCGCAGCCCCCTCGACCGAGCCGATCTCCGCGCCGCCGACCCCGACCGCGTCGAGGGCGTCGAGCGCGTCGTCGACCCGGTCCGGCGGGACCGCGGCCAGCAGCGCGCCGGAGCCGAACGTCGCGAGCGGGTCGACGCCGAGCGCGTCGCAGCAGGCGCGCGTCTCGGGGCGGACGGGGACCGCGTCGCGCTCGACGGCGAAGACCGAGTCGCTCGCCGCGGCCATCTCGACGAGGGCGGTCGCGACGCCCCCCTCTGTCGGGTCGTGGAGCGCGGTCGCGGCGTCCCGGACCGCGGCCGCGTCGGGGACGACGCTCACCTCGTCGAGGAAGCCGGCGGCGGCGTCGAGCGTCGCGGCCGGGACGCCGGCCGCGCGGCACTCCTCGCGGAAGTCGGTCGCGAGGATCGCCGTCGCCTCGATCGCCGCCCCCTTTGTGAGAAGGAGGCGGTCGCCCGGCTCAGCCCCGCCGCTCGACACGAAGCGGTCCGTCGTCCCCATCGCCGTCATCGAGCAGAGCGGGCGGTCGAGCGCGTCGAGCACCTCGGTGTGGCCCCCGACGACCGCGCACCCGAGCTCGCGCGCCGTCGCGTCGACCTGGTCGACGACGGTCCGAAGGCGGTCGGGATCGCCGTCGGGTAAAAAGAGCGTGTGCGTGAGCCACCGCGGGTCGGCCCCGCTCGCGGCGACGTCGTTACAGGCGACGTGGACCGCGAGCGTCCCGACCGACTCGGCCGCGAGCGACAGCGGGTCGGCCGCGACGACGAGCGTCTCGGCGGCGTCGCCGAGGTCGATCGCGGCCGCGTCCTCCCCGTAGGCCGGCCCCTGCGCCACCGCGGCGTCTGGCGTGCCGGTCGCCGCGAGCGCCGCGGCGAGCGCGTCGGGACCCAGCTTGCCCGTCATCGCTTCCGGAACCACGCCGCGACGGCCGCGGGGTCGGCGTCGAGGCCGCCGCCCTGCGCGAACGTCGGGCCGCCGCCCCCGCCGCCGCCGAACTCGGCGGTTATCGCGCCGACGATGTCGCCCGCGTCGACGGCCGTATCCTCCGCGGCCGCGACCACGACGAACGGGGCGTCACCCGCACCGATCGCGGCGAGGGCGTCGGGGCCGTCGTCCGCGTCGGCGTCGCCGCCGACGAGCGCGGTCGCCGGCTCCCGGAGTTCGTTCGGGTCGGCGTCGTCGACGGTCCCGACCGCCCACCGCGCGCCGTCGACCTCGGTCGTCGGGAGGTCGCGCAGGCGGGCGGCGAGCAGGTCCCCGCGCGCCTCGCGGAGGTCCGCCTCCAGCCGGTCGGCCTCCTCGCGGAGGCGGTCGACCGCGTCGGGGAGGTCGCCGACGCGCGCGTCCAGCGTCGTCGCGGCGTCGAGCGCGGCGGCGTGGACCGCGCCGAGCTCGTCGATGGCGGTCGGGCCGACGGCGAACTCGACGCGGGTGACGCCCTCGCCGGGGTTCGACCGGTCCAGCACCGCGATCGGCCCGATTTCCGCGGTGTTCTCGACGTGGGTCCCGCCGCAGGCGGCGACGTCCCAGGGGTCGTCCGCGTCGCCGACGGTGACGACCCGGACCGCGCCGCCGCTCATCGCACCCTCCTCCGTTTTCGTGTTGAACGCGATCCCGTCGACATCTCGGGCCGCCTCGGCCGAGTGGGTCGCCCACGAGACGGGCAGCGAGTCCCAGACGGCGCGGTTCGCGAGCCGCTCTAACTCGATCAGGTCGCCGTCGTCTAACGGCTCGGCGGTCGTCAGGTCGACGCGGACCTTCGTCTCGGAGATGTCGAAGCCGGCGTAGCCGAGGTCCTCGGCGATCCGGCGCGCGGCCCCGTACAGCACGTGGGAGGCGGTGTGTGCGCGGGCGCAGTAGGTCCGGAACGCGTCGTCGACCAAGCCCGTGACCTCGTCACCGGGCGCGAGGTCGGGGTCGGCGTCGGAGTCGAGCGCGTGGACCACGTCTCCGCCCCGTTCGGTCACGTCGTCGACGAGGTGGCCGTCGAGCGTCCCCCGATCGGCGGGCTGGCCGCCGGACTCGGCGTAGAAGTACGTCTCGTCGAGGACGACCTCGCGGCCGTCGACGCGGTCGACCGTCGCTTCGAACTCCCGGACCGCCGGCTCGGCCGGCGCGCGTGAAGCGGTCATTGCCGGGTCGTGGGCGCGGGCGGGTAAATAGGTGACCGCCGCGGTATCGGTTGTAAACGACCGTCGCGGTGGCGCGTGCCTGCGAGCCGCCGGCAGGCCGCGAAGCCAGCGCGCGCGAGGTCGCCGGCGCTACGCGCCGGCTACCAGAGGGACCTTCGGTCCCTCGCTGGAGTCAGTTGCCGGAGCGAAGCGACGGCGGCTGACGAGGCTGGGGAGGTGTGCGGTGCGGTTGTGGTGTGGGCGGGCGGGACTCGAAGGGGCAGCCGCGACGGCGCGCGACGCAAGCACCGAGGGAGGGGACGGAGTGACCGACGGAGGCGCGCAGCGATCGCAGCGAGCCCTCGCGGCTGGGGCTTCGGTGGTGTTCGACGGCGATCCGTCGAGACCAATCTATAATCGGGCGGCGCCGCCGCTCGGAGCTACGAGCGAATCAAAAAACCGCCTACCGCTTATCCCTCCAGTTCGAACGCGACCTCGACTTCCGCCTGATACTCGCGGTCGGCCGCGCTGTCCAACTCGACGCCGAACTCCTCGACCTCGACCCAGTAGACGTTGTCCAGCGTGTCCTCGGCGCGGTCGATGGCGTCGTCGGCCGCGGCGTCGAAGCTCTCCTCGCTCGTCCCGATCAGCGTGATCTTTTTGAAGACCATGTCACGTGCTGGTAGGACGCATGGGGGGATAAAAATAGGCGTCGCGGGACGGGGCCGTGGCTGGAGGACCCCTACGGACTTCCGGGCGCGCCTTCCATCACCGCGAAGTCCTCGCCGTCGTGGTCGATACCGATGACCGCCCAGTCGTAGGGGGGTTTCGAGGCGACGAGCCGCTCTTGGAGGTCGGCCGCGCGGTCGCGCCACGTGACGAAACACCGGAGTCGCGGTGTGTCGCCCCCGTCTGCGAGATACGGGTCGAGGTCGTCGTCGTCCAGACACAGCACCGTCACGAGGACGCGCCGCCACTTGCGCTCCGCGACGAACTCGCGTCCGCCCTCGGAGACGGTGTAACCCAGTTCGCGGAAGACGTCTCTGGCCTCGGTCGTCGGGGGGATGCTCACAGTGGCCATCTACCTCGAAGTTCGGCACCATCCGTGATAAACTTTCTCACGATTTCGGGCAGAGAGAACCGGCGGGGCGGCCGAGAACACCGCGGAGAGCCGCGGGCGCGTCCCGTCACCGGAGGCTCACTCGTGGGCCGCGTCCCACTCGTCGGGCTTCCGGAGGTTTCCACACTCGGTACACTGGATCCGGCCCATCGTGTCCATCGCGGTGTCGAACGACCCGCAGTTGCCGCAGCGGAACCCCCAGCGGGACTCCCCCGCCTCGTCCGCGAACACGAGGTAGAAGGGGCCGTCCGCGCCGCGCTCCGTGCGCGACCGGTCGGTGTACACGCGTTCCCCGTCCGGTGTCGTCGTCGCTTCCAGCGTCATACCTCTCGCTACCCGGCGGAGCGACTTAAGCGGCGGACTCGACGGTCGGGGGAAAACGGAAACGAAGCGGAGGCCGGAACCGCCCCGGTGACGGCGGGGAACCGCTACGTGCGGAACGACTCGCCGCAGCCGCACTCGGAGACGACGTTCGGGTTCTCGACCTCGAAGCCGGCCGCCTGAAGCCCGTGTTCGTAGTCGAGCGTGCTCCCGCCGATGTAGTTCTTGCTCGCGGGATCGACGAACACCCGGAGGTCGTGGTGTTCCACGACGAGGTCGTCTTCCTCCGGCTCGGTGTCGAAGCGCATCCCGTAGGACAGCCCCGCGCAGCCGCCCTGCTGGACGAACAGTCGCAGTCCGGCGATGTCGGTGTCGAGTCCCTCGCCCTCCAAGAGCGAGAGCGCCTCCTCGGCGGCGTCCGGCGTCACCTCGATCGCCGGGTCGTTCCCCTCGGTCCCGGTGTCGGCCGGTTCGGTACTCATGCGAACGCGTTCGGCGTCGACACTCAAAACCCTGCCGGCGGGAGCGACCGGTCAGGTCGCTGCGTCGGCGCTCGAATCCGCGTCCGCGCTCGGATCCGCGTCAGTGTTCGGCTCCTGCTCGGGATCGGGCGCGCCGTCGCGAGCGGCCGCCGCGGGTCCGACGGCCCCGCTGACCGTCACGTCGCGTTTCGGGTACGGGATCTCGATGCCCGCGTCGCCGAGCGCCACGTACAGCGCCCGGTTGAGTTCGTGTTGCGCGCGGCGGCGACGGGTGGGCCCGTTCACCCAACAGAGGATCTCGTACTGGAGCGACGAGTCGCCGAACGACCGGAACCGCGCCCGCGGCTTCGGGGAGTCGAGGACCAGCGGCTCGGCTCCCACGACATCCATCGCGAGCGCCTCGAAGGCGTCCACGTCCGTCCCGTAGGCGACGCCGATCGGGACCCGGACGCGGCGGCGGCGCCGGGGCGCAGACTCGTTCGTCACCTTCGAGGCGTTGAGCGCCGCGTTCGGCACCGTCACCAACACCTCGTCGCGGGTGAGCAGCGTCGTCGAGCGCACGCCGACCTTGATCACGGTGCCCGCCGTGCCGTCGTCCAAGACGATGTAGTCGCCGATCTTGTAGGTGTCGTCGAAGTACAGCGCGATCCCGCCGAAGAAGTTCGCGACGGTGTCCTTCGCGGCGAAGCCGACCGCGATGCCGGCGACGCCCGCCGCACCGAGCAGGGGCGTGATCTCGATGCCCCACAGCCACAGCAGGGTCCCGGCGCTCCCGACCAGCACCGCGAGCGTCCAGACGTTCGAGAAGACGGGCGCGAAGTCGAACCGGCCGCCCTCGGCGTTGACCGCGGCGACGAGCCGGTTCACGACGCCGTTGGCCGCGTACGCCCAGACGAGGACGATCACCGACAGCGACGGCAGCCCGAACACCGCGTCGAGCAGCCGCGGCTCGACGAGCACCGACGTCCGGACCGACGGCACCTGCGTGAGCACGTACACTCCCGCGAGCGCGGCGGTGACGACGAGCGGGGCGCGGAGCGACGAGAGGACGATGTCGTCGTAGCCGGTGTCCGTGTGGGAGACGTAGCGGCGGGCGACCCGGAGGACGACGAACTCCATGGCCAAGGCGCCGGCGACCGAGACGACGAGGACCGCCACCGTCGCCTCCAGCGCGGAGAATCCCTCAAACAGCGTCAGCGGCGACGGAAACATACCTTCGAGACGACGCTACGCGAGATAACCGTTTCTGCGGGGGACGCGTCGCTCACCAGGTCACGGCGTCGTCTCGACGAGGCCGACGAGGTCGCGGAGGGTGTCGATCTCCGCGGTCGGCTCAACATCGAGATCGAGGGCGGCGTTGTGCTCGCGCCTGAGGAACACGCCGTCGAGTCCGGCCCGTTCGGCGGCGATCACGTCGGTGGCGCGGTCGCCGACGTAGAGCCCCGCGCTCGCGTCGAGCGCGTCGAGCGCCTCGTTCAGGTAGTGCGGGTCCGGCTTGCGGCGGCGGAACCCCTCCGGACCGAGGTCGCGGCCGCGGGCGAACGAGAACGCGTCGAGCCGGAAGTGGTCGACGACGAACTCCACGGTCGGGTGGTAGTTGTTGCTCACGAGCCCGACGGGGACGCGCTCGGCGATCTCGCCGATCGCGTCGACGTCGGGGCAGAGCCGTCTCGTCCCGGCCGCGAGCCGGGCGACGGACCGCTTCGCGCCGCGCTCCTCGCGGGCCCGGAACAGGGCCGCGGGATCGACGCCTAACTCCTCGCAGGCGCCTCGGAAGTCGTCGTCGTATGCGTGCGTCTCAAGCGGACGCCGGAGGTCCCCGGTCACCCGCAGGTCCCGTTCCTCCAGCACGTCGTCGAGCGCGCGGCTGTGAACGACGTCGTCGGTCCCCCAGCCGTCGAGAATCACGCCGTCCATGTCGAAGAGGACGACTCCGTCGGTCGCTCGGTCGTTCCGGTCGTCTGTATCGTGAATCGCTGTCATGTGTGGTTCCGTTTTGTCGTCGGTTCGCGTGTCGCTCCGCCTCGCGGTCGGCATCAGCGCACTTTCCGTCGAGCGTACGCCGACACGCCTTCACTCACCAGCACGACGCCGAGGATGGCGATCAGCAGCGCCGACACCGTCCGCCACGCGAACGAGTCGATCGCCTCGAACAGCTGGACGCCGATCCCCCCGGCGCCGACGAACCCGAGGATCGTCGCCGCGCGGACGTTGATGTCCCACCGGTACACGCTGAGCCCGACCAAGGCCGGCTTGATCTGCGGGACGATCCCGTAGATCAGCAGCTGGGCTGGACTCGCGCCGGTCGCCCGGACCCCCTCCACCTGCCCGAAGTCGATCTCCTCGATCTCCTCGCCGAGGAGCTTCGCCAGGAACCCGATCGACCGGACCGCGGTCGCGACGGTGCCCGCGAGCGCGCCCGGCCCGAGCATCACGACGAACAGCAGCGCCCAGACGATCGTGTGGACCGACCGCGAGACCGTGACGATGAGCTTCCCGAGCGCGTACGTCGCCCGGTTCGGCGTCGTGTTCTCGGCGGAGATGTACGCGACCGGGGCCGCCATCATCACCGCCGCGATCGTCCCGACGACGGCGATCTGTATTGTTTCGGCGAGCGGGCCGACCGCGTTCGGCAGGTAGCCCCAGTCCGGCGGGACCATCCGCCCGAAGAGGTCACCGACCTGCGCCGGCGCGGTGGTCACGTACTGGAGGCTCATGTCGAGCCACTCCCACGAGCCGACCACGACGGCGACGGCGACGAGCGCACCGCCGATCCGGAAGAGCCGCTCTCGCGCGTCGAACCGGCTCCACTCTCGCGTGGCGCCCGCCATCACTGGACCCTCCGTCTGACGACGGCGCTCACGAACTCGGCGACGAGGACCACCGCGATGATCGCGATGAGAATTGCCGCCACGTAGTCGTACTCGTACCGTTGGTAGGCCCGCTGGAGGAGGACGCCGATCCCGCCGGCGCCGACGATCCCAACGATCGTCGACGACCGGATGTTGATGTCCCAGCGGTACACGGCGAGCCCGGCGAAGCGCGGAACGACCTGCGGGACGACCCCGTAGACGAGGCTCTGGAACCGAGAGGCGCCGGTCGCCCGGACTGCCTCGACGCCACCCATGTCGATATCCTCCAAGTCCTCGGCGAACAGCTTCGAAAAGAAGCCGATCGTTTTGAAACTGATCGCGACGATCCCCGCGAGCGGGCCGAACCCGAGCGCGATGACGGCGACGATCGCGACGATCAGTCCGTCGATGGCACGCGTGGCGCTGATAATACCGCGACTGAGGTAGTAGGTCGGCTTCGGTGAAATGTTCTCGGCCGCTCCGAACGCGACCGGCAGGCTGATCGCGATCCCGGCGACGGTCGCGACCATCGCCATCGCGATCGTCTCGATCATGCGGTCAAACAGCCTGAGCGTGTATTCGCTGCCGGTCTCGGGCGGCAGCATCGAGTCGATCAGCTCGTAGCCGTAGCCGAGTCCCGAGAGGAACCGCCCGAGGGTGATCTGTAGGCTCGCCACCGACCAGACGACGAGCGCGAGGACGGCCCCGTACACTGCCCACTTTGTGTACCGGTTCCGGAACGCGGTCGGCCGTCGCCACGTCCGTCTGTCCGCCGCGCCCGCCGACCCGGCCGGCGAGGACGACTCGGTCGCCACGGGTCAGTCCTCCGCGGGCAGGCGGTCGGAACCGGCATCCTGCCCGTTCCGCGCGCTCGACTCACCGTTCGAACCCGAGTCATCGTTCGCCCCCGACAGCCAGTCCGGGTCGGTCACGGCCGACTCCGGCGGCTCCTCCCCCCGGTAGATGACGCCCTTCGACTCGTCGGTGAGGTCGCTCGCCGGCCCGTCGAAGACGAGTTCGCCGGCGTGAAGCCCGAGGATTCGGTCCGCGTACGCCTCCGCGAGGTCAACCTCGTGGATGTTGATCAGCACGGGCACGTCGCGGTCCTCGGCGATGTCGGTGAGCAGCTCCATTACGTCGCGGGAGGTCTCGGGGTCGAGGCTGGAGGTCGGCTCGTCGGCCAGCAGAATCTTCGGCTCCTGGACGACCGCCCTCGCGATGCCGACGCGCTGGCGCTGCCCGCCCGAGAGCTCGTCGACCCGCTTGTTCTCCATGCCGTTGAGTCCGACGAGGTCCAGCAGCTCGTAGGCGCGCTCGACATCGTCCGGCGGGAAGTTCCGCCGGAGCGCCGCCCAGTTCGAGACGTAGCCGAGCCGCCCGGAGAGCACGTTCTCCATCACGGTGAGCCGTTCGACGAGGTTGTACTCCTGGAACACCATGCCGATGTTCCGGCGCGCGTTCCGCAGCCCGTCGTCGTCCAGCGCCGTCAGCTCCGTGTCGTCGAGGCGAATACTTCCCGCCGTCGGCTCGACTAGCCGGTTGACACATCGGACGAACGTGCTCTTGCCGGCCCCGCTCGGGCCGATCATCGCCACGACCTCGCGGCCGTCGATCCGCACGGAGACGTCGCTGAGCGCCTCGTCGCCGGTCGGGTACGTCTTTCCGAGCTTCTCCGTTTCGAGCATCGTTACAGGTTCCCGCTCTCGTACTCGACGCCGTTGTACCGCTGGATGATCAGGATGTCGTTGAACACCTTCTTGTAGTCGATTTCGACGTACTCGGCCTCACCGGTGTTTTCGGCGTACTCGGTGTCCGTCCAGTCGGTCCCGATGGTCGCCTCCTTGATCCCTTCGACGATGTCCGGGTGAAGGTCGTAGCGGTGGACCATCGGACCCGGCGGGAACGGGTTGCTCGCCCAGACCACTTTGAAGTCGTCGTAGTCGATGTCCTCCGTCGACTGGACGAGGTCGTCGACGCAGGTGCTACAGATCGGCCCGGCGTCGTAGTCGCCGGCCGCGATGCCGCGGGCGGTCTGGTCGTGGCCGCCCGAGAACTCCCTCTCGTAGTCCTCTCCGGCCGTCACGTCGAAAAACTGGTCGAACAGCGCCGACGGCGCCTGGTTGCCGGAGTTCGACGCCGGCTCGGAGTGCGTGACTGTGACATCGTCGCGCGCGAAGTCGTTGACGGACTGGATGTCATGCTCGTCGTCGCGGGTGATCGCCAGCAGCCGGTAGCCGAACTGTCCGGAGGGACTTCTCGGGACCGCGAACGGAACGACGCCGCCGAGGTTGACCCCGAAGGCGGACGTCCCGGTCGAGATATCGCCCAGATGTCCGCGCCCCGCCCGGAACGACTCGACCGTCGCCGCGTTGGAGTCGACTGGCTGCCACTCGACCGTCCGGCCCGTCGTCTCCTCGAGCCGGTCCAGCAACGGCTGGATGGTATCCTGGTACTGCGACTGGCCGGACTCACCAGGCTTGTCCACGAAGATGAGCGGGTCGGGATCGACCCATTCGCTCTCGTCGTCGGGCAGATCCCGCGGCGGCTCGCCGTGAGCGATCTCGTCGACGTCCTGGTTCCGCATGTTCTCCAGGTCCGTCTGGCTCCCCTGAAAGTAGTCGTTCTCCGAGACCGCCGTCATCAGGTAGTTGTTCTCCTCCCAGCCGGGCTCGGCGGGATCGAACTCCGAGGCGTCCGCGAGCATCGGGTCGCTTGATCCGCCGTCGCCGCCGTCGCCGTCCTCGCTGCCCGAATCGAGGCCCGCGCCGGCCTCGCCGTCTCCGCTCCCGCCGGAACAGCCTGCCAGACCGGTGATCCCGATCGCCCCGCCGGCCAGAATGAACTTACGCCGCGAACTCGACTCCCGCCGTTGACCGCTGTCTTCCACCATTACGAATTGGAGACGCCTTTTCCGGGGCAAGAAGCCTGCTATGAGCCGAATATGGCCGTCTAGACTTCTCCGTAGTGGGGTAGGACACACCGTGAGGGGACAGACCGTCTCATACCCGTTCGGATCGATCTATAACGGTATATACTGCTCTGGAGGCGGGGGCGTCCGCTCCGAGTCAGGCGGGGCCGGGGAGCGGGGAAGCGACGGGACGGCGAGTTACTGGAACCGCTTCCGCACGCTCTCGGCGTGCGCCTCCAGCCCTTCTGCGTCGGCGAGGGAGGTGATCGTCTCCGAGAGGTCGTCGAGCGCGTCACGGTCGAGGCGCTGGACCGTCGACGACCGGAGGAACGTGTCCACGGAGAGCCCGCCGTAGCGCTTCGCGCCGCCGTTCGTCGGCAGCACGTGGTTCGTCCCGGCCGCGTAGTCGCCCGCGGCGACCGGCGAGTGCGGGCCGAGGAAGACGGAGCCGGCGTTGGTGATCCGGTCGAGGAGCGCCTCGTCGTCGTCGGCCACGATCGAGAGGTGTTCGGCGGCGTACTCCTCGGCGAACAGCACGGCCTCGGGCATCGACCGCGCGTGGAGCACGCCGGAGGCCTCGTTGTCGAGCGCGGCCCGGATCGTCTCCTCGCGCTCGCGCTCGGCCGCCTGCGCCTCGACCGCGTCGGCGACCGCCGCGGCGAGGTCGGCGTCGTCCGTGACCGCGACCACGGAGGCGTTCGGGTCGTGTTCGGCCTGCGCGACGAGGTCGGCCGCCACGAGGGCGGGGTCCGCCGTCTCGTCCGCGAGGACGAGCACCTCGCTCGGGCCGGCGAGGAAGTCGATTTCGGCGTCGCCTTGGACGATCGACTTCGCAGCCGTGACCCACTTGTTCCCGGGGCCCACGATTTTCTGGACCCGCGTCACCGTCTCCGTGCCGTAGGCGAGCGCGGCGACGGCCTGCGCGCCGCCGACCTGGTACACCGCGTCGGCCCCCGCCTCGTGGATCGCCGCGAGGGTGACCGGGTTCAGATCCGCCGCCGGTGGCGTGGCGACCGCGACGTGGTCGACGCCGGCGACGACCGCGGGGATGATCCCCATCAGCGCGCTGGAGGGGTACGCGGCCGCGCCGCCGGGCACGTACACGCCGACCCGGTCGATCGGACGGAACCGCCGCCCCAGCTCCCGGCCGCCGAAGTCGTCGCGCCAGTCCTCCGGGCGCTGCCGCTCGTGGAACTCGCGGACGTTCGCCGCGGCCTCGCGGACGGCGTCGAGGACCGGGTCGTCCGCGTCGGCCAGCTCGTCGTGCGCCCGCGCCGCGTCGTCCGTCACGTCGATGTTGCCGACGGCGACCCCGTCGAACTCCTCGGCGAACTCGCGGACCGCGACGTCGCCCTCCTCGCGGACCCGCTCGACGATCTCCCGCACGTCTTCGCGGACCCCCTCGACGCCGGCGTCGCGATCGAAGAAGGCGCGGCGCTCGGCCGGCGAGAGGTCCGCGACGGTTCGTACGTCCATACGCTTCGTGGGGGTCGACGCGGCAAGGGCGTTCCGACTCGGGCGGCGCTGGCGGTGCCACGGCCGACCGGACAAGGCGGGCCGTCGCCGCTCACGTCAGCGGGCGGATACCCGTCAGATCGAGGAGGGCGAGGACGACGAGGCCGGCGAGCAGCCCGGCCGCCGCGAAGAGGACGGGCGCCGACGCGGCGACGGCGACCCCGTAGGGCGCTACCAGTCGGGTCGTGCCGCGGATGAGGAAGGAGACGAACACGAGACCGAACGCGGCGAACGCGAGGGCGACGAACCGGGAGCGGTCCACGGGCGCTCAGTCCGTCTGGGGAACGCCCGTGCCGTGGGGTCCGTGGCCGTGGGACTCGCGGCTGGGGTCGAAATCGGTACACATGTCGTAGAACACCGCCTCGGGGTCGCGGTTCCACTGCCACTTCCAGCGGGTGCGGACCAGCAGCGACAGCTTCCGGGTGAGCGACAGCTCCGGGGTCGTCGAGACGGTGTCGTACCCGAGGTTCCGGATGAGGCGGTGGTGGTCGACGTACAGCACCGCCGCGAGCAGCACCGCAAGCTGGCAGTCCTCGGGGAGGTACTTGATCCCCGCGACGCCCTCCTCGTAGAGGCGCTCCGTGCGGGCCATCTCCTCGCGGATCGCGGCCGCGACATCCTCGTCGAACTCCAAGTCGAGGATCTGCTGCTCGCTCACGCCGTGGCGCCGCAGGGTCTCTAGGGGGAGGTAGATCCGGTCGCGCTCGACGACGTCCTCGCGGACGTCCCGGAGGAAGTTCGTCATCTGGAACGCCTCGCCGAGCTTCGTGGCGTGCGGGAGCGCTTCGGCCTCCTCCTCCGGATCGAGGTCCATGATCGACGTCATCATCCGCCCGACGGCGGCGGCGGAGCCGTCCATGTACGCCTCTAGGTCCGCGTAGGTTTCGTAGCGGTCGGTGTCGATGTCGCTCTCCATCGCGTCCACGAACGAGTGAACGTCCGCGTCGGCGATGCCGTTCCGCTCGCGCACCTCAGAGAACGCCTCCAACACGGGGTCGTCGGTCGGCTCCTCGCCGAGCGCGGCCGCCCGGAGCCGGTCGAGTTCGGCCCGCTGCTCGGCGGGGGGCGCCGTGTCTTCGGCGTCGACGACCTCGTCGGCGATCCGGAAGAAACCGTACAGCACGTACGTCGGGTGACGAATCCGCTGCGGCAGTAGCCGGGTGGCGACGTGGAAGGTCTTCCCGGTGCGGCGCTGGATCCGCTTGCTCCGGGCAACCTGCTTTTGCTCTACCATGCTGACCTCGGTGGGTCGGCAAGGAGGGTCACGTACGGGTCGCCCATCATAAAAGAAAGGTCGGCCTCCAAGAACATAACAGTTCGCACGACACAGTTCGGGTGCCGATCGACCCCGGCCGTGCCGGCGATCGGCGCGGCGCGCGGCGCGACCGACGGCTCAGTAGAACGTGTCGCTACAGTCGTAGACGACGCCGTGCGCCGGACAGACGTACTTACAGTGCCGGTGGTACATCGGGGTCTCGCAGACCGGACACGGGCGACCGCCGTCGTCCGCGGGGGCATCGCTCACGGCGGACACACGCGGTCGAGAGGCAAAACCCTATCCACCGTTCACCGCGTCGAGATACCTAACCAGTCAGTCGTCGATGGCGCCCCGGAAGCGAGTTACTCGTCCGCCAGTCGGTCGTACACCGAGCGAGCGACCGTCTCCTCGTCGAACGGGAGCGTTAACACGCCCCCCCACTCGGAGCCGGTGAGCGCCCCCACCGTCTCCCCGTCGAGCTCGACGCGCCGCACCTCGGTCCCGTCGAGCGTCATCGACACCACGAACGCCGCCGGGTCGTCGGTCGCCCCCGCCTCGTCGAGGCGGCTCCGGAACGACTCGATCCCCGCCTCGGAGAGCACGACCTGGACGAGGTACTCGCCGTCTTGGGAGAAGACGCCCTTGACGCGGTCGAGGTCGCTCGCGTCGAACAGCAGCGCGTCGGTCCCGTCGTCGCCGGTCACCCGCGCGACGAACGGCGCGTCGGGATCGACGCCGGCCGACGAGGGACCGGACCCGCCCCCTCCGTCGGCGGACGCGCCGCCCGTCGGTCCCGGACCGTCGCCGCCGATGCCGCCGGCCGCCTCGCCGTCCGTCACCGCCGTCGCGCCCGCGAAGCCGACGGCGCCGACCGCACAGACCGCGCCGAGGCCGCCGAGCACGCCCCGTCGAGAGATGTCCATACCCTGCGGTTTCGGCGAGCGGTAAAAAGGATTACACGCCGATTTCCGCGCGCGATAATTACGGAAATCAGGAACGTTCGACATCCGGAACGCTCGCCGCCGGTTACTCGGCGGCGAAGGCGACCTCGTCGCGGGTCGCCGTTTCGCCGAACAGCCACTCGGCGTGGTCGACCGCGTACTCGCGGTGGTCCTCGGTGATGTAGCCGAGCGCGTCCTCGACGACGACCGGGCGGTAGTCCCGGAGGCCCGCGCTCCCGGCCGTGTGGAGGACGCAGACGTTCGCGAGCGTGCCGCAGATCAGCAGGTCGTCGATGCCGTGCGCCTCGAGGTACCCCTCCAAGTCCGTCCGGTAGAAGGCGTCGTAGGTGTGCTTCTCGACGACGTGGTCGTCGTCGCGCACGTCGAGGTCGGCAACGAGTTCGGCGTCCCACGACCCCTCGACGACGTGTTCGCCCCACCGGTCGAACTCGTCGTAGTAGTGGGTCTCGTCGAACTGCTCGGGCGGGTGGACGTCGCGGGTGTAGACCACGCTCGCGCCGGCCTCCCGGGCGCGGTCGACGAGCGTCGTCACCGGCTCGACCGCCGCCTCGCTCGGCTCGGCGTAGAGGCTCCCGTCCGGGTGACAGAACCCGTTTTGCATGTCGACGACGACCACCGCGGTTGCTGTCGGATCGAACGCCATACCGGCGGTTAGCGCGCAGGGGGCAAAAACCGTCGTCCGTTCCGCGGGGTCCGCGCGGCGATCCGCCGACACGGCAGGAAAAAATCTGCCGGCCGCGGCGCCGAAGGAACCGACAAACTACTTACCGGGGCGGCCGATAAATCTCGTATGCGACGGGTTCTCAGCCCCTCGACCGCGGCCGCGATCGTTGCCGCGGTCGCCGTCCTGTGTGTCGCCTTCACCGCCGGCGTCGCCGCCGCCCCCGACGCCGGCGCGGTCCCCGCCGAGTCGGCCGGGAACGGCCCCGTGACGTCCGACGCCGTGCCCTCCGCGTCGGCCGAGGAGTGCGGTCCTGGTGACGGCACCGAACTGGTGGGCTGTTGGAACGGGACCCACTACGAGGAGTCGGTTGACTTCGCGGAGACCGACGGGCTCAACGAGACGCAGTTGGCGGCGCTGACGGACCTGACGATGGCGCGCGTCGAACACGTCCGTCAGCGCCCCTTCCGAGAGGACGTGCCGGTCGAGACGGTCACCCGGGGCGAGTACCTCAACGGCACGGCGAGCGGGAACAGCTCCGAGGCGTTCCGGCGCTGGAACGACCAGGTGTGGGAGGCGCTGTTCGTCGTCGGCGACGACGCGAACGCCAACAGCGAGATCGACTCGGTGTTCGGCGGCGCGGTCTCTGGCTTCTACTCGCCGACGGCGGACCAGATCGTCATCGTCGTCCCCGACGGGGAGTCGCCGGATATCGACCCCTCCACGCTCGCGCACGAGCTCCTCCACGCGATGCAAGACCAGTACCACGACCTCACCGACCCGCGCTACGTCGGCGCGACGCAGGACGGCGACCTCGCGGTCGACGGGATCGTCGAGGGGGAGGCGGTCCACGTCGAGGAGCGGTACGCCGCCCGCTGCGCCGACAACTGGACCTGCGCCGAGCCGCCCGAGAGCGGCGGGGGCGGCGGCGACGTGCCCGACTTCAACTTCGGCATTCTCCAGACCGTCCTCCAGCCGTACGGCGACGGCGCGCTGTACGTCCGCGAGCTGCGCGACGAGGGGGGCTGGGCCGCCGTCAACGAAACGATGAACGACCCGCCGGCGTCGACGGCTGAGGTCATCCACCGGGACCCCGACTACGAGGAGCGCAGCGTGAGCTTCGAGGACACCGCGACCGGCGGGTGGGAGACGTACGCGGACCAGGGGGTCGACGGCGCGGAGACAGCGGGCGAGGCGTCGATGTTCGTGATGTTCTGGTACCAGAGCGCCGGGGTGCGGTTCGACAGCGGATACGAGTATTCGGTGCTCGAGCCGGACCGGTCCCCCGCGGAGAACTACAACGTCCACTTCCGGACCGACGCGGAGCTCCAAACCCGGGGACTGTACAACTACGCGCACCCCGTGACCGAGGGGTGGGCCGGCGACGAGCTGTACCCCTACCGGAACGGCGAGCGCGACGGCTACGTCTGGGCGACCGAGTGGCAGACAGAGGGCGACGCCGCGGCGTTCCGCGACGCCTACGTGCGGATGCTGACCGCGCACGGCGACGGCGACTACGCCGAGGGGACCGTGTACGAGATCGGCGAGGAGAGCGACTTCCCCGGCGCGTACGGCGTCGAGCGTGACGGGACGAGCGTGACGATCACCCACGCGCCCTCGCCGGCGGGCGTCCTCGAACTCCGGCCGGACGCCGACCTCGCGCTCCCGGACGCGGGCGACGGGGCCGACGGCGGTGACGGCGGGAGCGACAGCGGCGACGACGGCGACGTGAGCGACGGAACTGACGGCGCCGACAGGGCGAACGGGAGCGACGACGGGAACGAGAGCGGCGACAGGGCGAACGAGGGCGACGACGGGAACGAGAGCGGCGACACCGCCGGCAGTACTCCCGGATTCGGGGTCGCAGCGACGCTCGTCGCCGTTATGGCGGCGCTCGGGCTGTTCGCACGGCGATCTACGTGAACTGATCCGCCGGGGATCATCGCGCGCTCGCTGCGACACGGTGGCTTTTCGTCTCCGCGCCCGAACCGTCGAGCATGAGTGAGTTCGACATCGTCGACGCGGCCGCGATCCGGGAGGGCCGCGCGACCGACGCGTACTTCGAGCGGACCGAGGCGGCGCTGGAGGCGGCGGGGCGGAACCCGCGCGTCGTCGCCGAGGTGACCGCGGACCAGTTCCCGGACGGGGAGTTCGAGCTGTTCGCCGGCCTCGGCGACGCCGTCGAGCTGCTGGCCGGCCGCGGCGTCGACGTCGACGCGATCCCGGAGGGGCGGCTGTTCGACGGCGGGCCGGTGATGCGGATCGAGGGGCCGTACGCGGCGTTCGCGCGGCTGGAGACGTCGCTGCTCGGCTTCCTCTCGCACGCGTCCGGGATGGCGACGGCGGCGCTCGACTGTCGGGTCGCCGCGCCGGACTCCTCGGTGCTCTCGTTCGGCGCGCGCCACGTCCACCCCGCGATGGCCGCGGCGGTCGAGCGGTCCGCGCTCGTCGGCGGCTTCGACGGGTTCTCGCACGTCGCGGCCGGCGAGCTGCTCGGCCGCGAGGCGTCCGGGACGATGCCCCACGCGCTCGCCATCTGCTTCGGCCGCGGCGAGCAGGAGGCCGCGTGGCGCGCCTACGACGATGGCGTGCCGGGGGACGCGCCCCGGATCGCGCTGTGTGACACCTACTCCGACGAGGTCGACGAGGTCCTCCGCGCGGTCGGGACGCTCGGCGACGACCTCGACGGCGTCCGGCTCGACACGACCGGGTCCCGGCGCGGCGACTTCCGACACATCGTCCGCGAGGTCCAGTGGGAACTCGAGGCCCGGGGCCACGGGGACGTGGACGTGTACGTCTCCGGCGGGCTCGGCCCCGCGGACCTCCGAGACCTGCGCGACCTCGCCGACGGGTTCGGCGTCGGCGGGTACGTCTCCAACGCGGACCCGGTCGACTTCGCGCTCGACCTCGTCGCCGTCGACGGCGAGCCGGCGGCCAAGCGCGGGAAACTCTCGGGCGCGAAGTCCGTCTACCGCACCGAAGACGGCGCTCACGCGGTCGGGCTCGCGGGACGCTCTGGCCCGGACGGCGCCGAGTCGCTCATGGAGCCCGTGATCCGCGACGGCGAGGTCGTCGCCGACGAGGCCCTCGACCTGTCGGCGTCGACGGAGCGGGCGCTCGCGGACGCGGAGGCGGTGGGGTACGGGGACGACGAGTAGTTTGTCGCACGGCGGGGCGCGGTCGGAGAGACCGGCTCGGGCCGCGCGTCACCCGGTGTCGTCCGGCGCGTCGTCGTCCGGTCCGGTGGCGCCCGAGTCGGCGCCGTCCGGGTCGCCGAACAGGCCGAGACAGGCCCACGCCCAGCCGCGGGCTCGGACGCGGCGCGGTGAGTCGGACACGGTTACGCCCTCCGGACGAGGTGGTCGCGGACCGCCCGCCGGCACTCGCGGAGCGTCTCGACGAGGCGCGCGACGGTCGAGAGGACGGGGTACGACACCGTGAAGTCGTCGTACAGGTACGCGACGGTCGATCGCTGTCGGACGCCGACCGCGGCGCCGCGGCTGGCGGCCCGATCGAGGTCGGCCTGCCGCTCCGCCAGCAGCGCCTCGCAGGCCTCGATCCGCCCGCCGAGCGCCTCGTGGCGGCGACGCAGGGCGTCGAACCCGAGCGCGGAGAGGGGCGTCTCATCCGCGGTCGACAGCCAGTCGGTGGTCTCACGGACCGTCTCGCCAGCGGACCGGAGCGACGCCGCCTCGCGTTCGAGGGTCCGGTCGAACACGGCGAGCTCCGCGAGCCGGTCGTCGACGGCGGACGCTATCGCCGACGCGACCGGGCGGGTGAAATCGTGGTCCGTCTTCGGCGAGAGCGCGACCGCGACGGCGTCGCCCAGTTCCTCGCGGACGGTCGCGAGCAGCGGTTCGCCGTCGGAACTGTCGGGCACGCTGTGGGGCCGCACCGTCTCGGCGAACGCCTCGCGGACCCGGCGACAGCCGTCGGTCGACGCCGCGTTCGTCGCGCCGGCGATGGCGCGGACGCCGCCGGCGCTCGGTCCCGACCCGCCGCCGGTGCCGTTCCCGAAACCGGCGCCCCCGCCGCCGGCGCCGGTCGGCGCCGAGGCGGTCGGGATCGAGGCGAGAGCCGATCGGAACCGCTCGTACGCTCGTCGCTCGTCCGCCGTGGCGTCGCGTTCGGCCGCCACCCGGTCCCGGGCGCGGTCGACGTGCGTCTCGACGGTCACCGCGGATCACCGCCCTCGGGCGGTCGACCGTCTGCGTTGACCGTGTGAGTCATAGAGATTAGGCTAGCCTAAAACATAAAAAAGCCACCGGTTCGCGGGACCGTCGGAGCGCGGGCGCCGATCTGCGCTCGGCGGTCGAGACGCGAGGGAGCGACAGACCACGAGTGAGAGGGCGCCGCGGCTCAACGGGATGCGTCGAGCGGGAAGGAACGGTTTGCGAGACGACGGGGCCGGGACGAGCGATGTCCCGGCGCGAGCGGGTCGGCCTACAGCTCCTCGACCGCGCCGCCGTCGGCGCGCTCTCGGAACACCTGGCCCTCGATGAGCGTCACCATCGTGTCTTCCTCCTGCCAGGCGGTGGGCGAGAGCTTCGCCTTCCGGCAGGTTCGCGAGAGGAACTCCGCGGCCGACCAGCCGTTCTCGACGGGGACCGTCGGATAGAGCCAGCCGTGCGCGTTACCGCTGTCGACGGAGACGCCGTGGGTGCCGATCTCGAGGTCTTCAGCGGGATCGTTGGTGAGGACAGTGTTCGAGACGACGAACACCGAGACGGTGATGTTGTCGAGTTCCTTCGGCTCCACCTCGGAGCCGCAGGAGTCGCCCGAGGCGGCCTTGATGGCGGCCTCAACGATGGCGTGCCCGAGCTGGTCGGAAGTGTCCCACGCGCCGGCGCAGCCGCGGAGACGGCCCCGCCCCCGAGTCGACTGGAGCCGAACGAAAGCGCCGGTGCGGGCGTAGAACGCCTCGCGCATGCTTCCGGGCTGTTCGCGTTGCCCGTGTCGAACGAACGACTCCACCGCCTCCCGCGCGAGTTCGACCGCTCGTGCACCGTCGTCGTACGACAGCTGAACGGTCTGGGCCTCGGACATGAGAGTCCATTACGTTGCTGGCGACTTGAACGCTTCCCTTGTGGCACCGCGCTCGCGGCGTTCGCGGCGTCTCCGCCGAACCCCGCAGATTCCGCCCGGCGGACGCGCCCGACCGATCCGCTTATTCGCCGGCGGGCGAAACGGGAGAACGGACAGAGGGAGCCCGACTCCCGTGCCTCCGGCATGAGGAAAGTCCCCCCACCGGCCGGACAGGCGACCGGGCACACGCCCGGAGTCGGAGACGGCTGGCTCTGGAACAGCAACGACACCCCCCGCCCCGACCGATGATCCGCGCGAACCGACCCGCAAGGGAAGGGAGTTAACCCGGAGAGGGTACGTGGGTTTCCCACGTCGTACGTGGCTCCGCCGCGTCCGAGACGGGCGGGAACGGATGGAACGGCGAATCCTCGCCGGTGCAAGTCCGCGCCACAAGGTAGTCCGGCCGCGGCGCGGACGCTCAGCCGAATGTCGGGACGAACCGAAGGGGGCTTACTCCCCTCAGTCCGCTCACACCGACCAGCGGTGCGATCCTTCCGCGATCATCGAGAAGTGAACGAGTCGGTGGCGCGTGCCTGCGAGCGGCCGGAGCGAAGCGGCGGCCGCGAGGAGTACGCGCGAGGGAGTCGCTGGCCCCGGAGCGAAGCGGAGGGCGTCAGCGACGAGGCTGGGGAGGCGTGAGGATGCGGTCACGGTCGGGCGGGGCTTCGGGGGTTTCGTCGTCGACCCACTCTCAGCGGTTTCTAAGTGAGCTGCCGGGACTTCGGGAGCGTTCGCCGTTGATCCGCTCTCAACGACTTATACACGACCGAGCAAAAATCGCGATCCGAACCCGTCTCAGGCCGTTTCCATTTCCTTTTCGAGCTCGCGGAGCTTCTCGATGCGGTTCTCCGTCGAGGGGTGCGTGGAGGCGATCTTGCCGACGAAACCGGCCTTGATCGGGATGATGAAGAACGCGTTCATCTCCGCCTCCTCGCGGAGGTCCTCCTCGGGCACCCGGTCCATCCGCCCGTCGATCGTCATCAGCGCCGAGGCGAGCGCTCCGGGCTTCCCGGTGATGAGCGCCGCACCGCGGTCGGCGGAGTACTCGCGGTACCGCGAGAGCGCGCGGATGAGCAGGAACGAGATCACCCACACCAGAAGCGACGCGACGATGGCCACGATGACGGGCGCTCCCTGCCGGTTGTCGCCGCCGAGCAGCCACCCCCACCGCACGATGAAGAAGGCGATAGTGGAGAGGAACGACGCGATGGTCATCACCATCACGTCGCGGTTCTTGACGTGGGCGAGCTCGTGGGCGAGTACGCCGTCGAGCTCGTCCTCGTCGAGGCTCTCCAACAGTCCGGTCGTCACCGCGACGGTGGCGTTCTTCTTGTTCCGGCCGGTCGCGAACGCGTTCGGGACGCGGGTGTTCGCGACCGCGACGGTCGGCTTCGGCAGGTCGGCCTGCTGACTCAGGCGCTCGATCCGGCGGTGGAGGTCCGGGTACTCGTCCGGGTCGACCTCGCGAGCGCCCATGCTCCGGAGCGCGAGCTTGTCGCTGAAGAAGTACTGCGCGAGCGAGAACGCGCCGAACATCGCGAGCGTGAAGATGATCCCGACGTTGAACACCTCGATCAGGACGCCGATGAACACGACGTAGAGGGCGAAGAGGAGGAACATCGTGAACCCCATTCGTCCACGGAGCCCCCAGTCTGTCTTCCAGTCCATACCCCAAGATTACCGCTCGGCGCGTTAAAGCCTGCCGGAGCCGAGGACGATGCGACCCTGAGGCGCCCGCCCGCAGCGGTGCGGTTTTCGGCGCAACGCTGCGTTTTTGCCCTGCGACCGCGACGGCGACGCATGGACACCGTTCTCGTTACCGGCGGCCGCGGCGCCTCCGGGCGCTGGGTCGTCGACCGGCTCGCGGGCGATTACGAGGTCGTCGTCGTCGACTACGACCACCCGGGCCTCGGCGTCAACCCCGCCTCGAACGTCTCGTTCCGCGCGGCCGACCTCGCCGAGCGCGAGCAGGCGCTCGACGTCGTCGCCGCCGTCGACCCAGACGCCGTCGTCCACTGGGCGGCGATCCCCGTGGCCGGAACCCACCCCGAGGGGCGGGTGTTCGAGACGAACGCGCTCGCCGCGAAGCACGTCCTCGACGCCGCCGGGCGAGCGGGCGCGCCGGTCGTTCAGGCCTCCAGCGACGGCGCGTACGGCTTCTTCTTCGCCGAGCCGACGCCGTTCCCGGATGAGTTGCCGGTCACCGAGGGGCACCCGCTCCGCCCGGAGGACCCGTACGGGCTCTCGAAGGTGACCGCGGAGGCCGCGGCGGGCGCAGTCGCGCGCCGCCACGGCGTGTCGGCGGTCTCTGTCCGCCCCTCGTGGATCCAGTACCCCGGCGACTACGCCTGCCGCGCGGACGAGTACGTGACCGACCTCGAGGCGGGCGCGGGCAACTTCTGGTCGTACGTCGACGTCCGCGACGTCGCCGACCTCGTCGCGGCCGCGCTCGCGGACCTCCTCGGCGACGACTCGGCCGTCGCGCTCGGCACCCACGAGGCGATCAACTGCGTCGCGGCCGACAACGCGCTCGGTCGCCCCCTGCTCGAACTCCTGCGCGAGTCGTACGGCGAGGTTTCCGACGACTGCGCGGTCGACGGGAGCGCGCTCGCGGAGGGCGACGACCGCGGCGCGTACGCGGTCGCGAAGGCGGAGCAGCTGTTCGGGTGGACGCCGTCGCGGTCGTGGCGCGACGCGGCCGACGAGGCGGTCACCGAGCCGGCACTGTTCGAGGGGTGACTCGGCCGGGCGACAGCGACCGATTTCCGGTCAGATCGACAGGATCGCGTTGACGAGGGTCCGCGTCGCGATGGCGGTCACGGAGCCGAGCCACGTCAGGAGCACGAAGTGGATGTAGCCGTTCGCGGGGTTCCCGCCGTCGATCCGGCGGATCATCTGCGAGGAGAGCGCCGCGTTGAACAGCACGACGGTGAGGAGGAGGTACTCGATGAGCGGGATGTCGTAGGCGCCGGGGTAGACGATCTGCCCGATGTCCATCTGGTCGAGCCCGAAGTCGGCGGTCAAGTCCGCGAGAATCGCAACGATCTCCAGCCCGATGAAGAAGGCGAACGTCGCGGCCGCGGTGATCCCGTACAGCAGTCCGATGAACGTCATCGCCGCCTGCCGGCGCTGCTCGCGCAGCTGGTTGACGGCGTTCATGTTCTTCGAAATCAGTTCGCCGAGCATCTTCGGGTCCCCGCCCATCCGCCGGCCCACGAGATACATCTCGGAGAACTTCTGGATGAGGTACGAGCGCGTGTCTCGCGTGAACGCCCGCCACGCGCCCTCGGTGCTGATTCGCATGTTGAGTCGGCGGTAGAGCCGCTCGATCGACTCCGAGAGCTCCCCGAAGTTCTTGTCGCGCAGCGTCGTCAGCACGTCAGTGGTCGTCGACTGCTTCGCGCTCTCGGTCGCGCCCAGCGCGCGCACGAACGACGGGAACTCGCCGTCGCGGGCGGTGATCGCCTGCTCCTCGCTCCGAAGGACGACCCCGGTGATAATCAGCGGCGAGATGGGGACCGCGAGGTACAGCGGCAGCCGCACGTCGTCGAGGAAGAAGAGGAGACCGGGAAGCCCGGGCCCGTACCCGAACATCCCGGCGGCCGTGATCCCGATGAGGAGGAACGAGAGCGCGCCGCCGCCGATCAGCGACCCCCACAGCTTCAGGTCGCCCGGGGAGCGCTCGTCGGGGTGGTACCAGATCGGGTCGTACGGCGACGTGGCGCGGATCATCGCGTAGAAGCCGAGCTGGACGAAGACGAACAGCACGATGACGGCCGCGACAGTCGCGGTCGGGTCGTTACCGGTGAGGATCGGGAGGACGACCGCGAACACGAGGGCGAACGTCATCGAGAGGATCATCGACATGTACAGGTCCTTCATCACCTCCAAGTTCGAGAGCGCGGACTCGTAGCGGGTCTCGTACTGTGCCAGCATGACGTCCTGCTCAGAGACGAGGAACTCCTCCAGCGACTGCCCCGCGCCCATGGTGTAGCCGAGGCGGTCGAAGAAGTCGGCCATCGCGTCGGAGGGGACCTCCTGAGCCCGGCGCCGACACGCGTCGTCGAGGCTCTGGTTCCACGTGTCGACGAGGTGGACGACGCGACCGATCTCCTCGGCGGCGACGCCGTACTCCTCCTCTTTCGCCAGCGTCCGGAACACCTCCATCCGGTCGATGTTCGTCGTCGACAGCACCGTCATGTGCGTCATCACGAGATGTAGTTGGTTGTCGATCTTCGTCTCCAGACTGGAGAGGTAGATCTTCGGGTAGATCACCGCCGCGAACAGGATGAGCCCGCCGAACATCGGGATCGGGACCCGGGCGGCGAAGGGGAGCGGCAGCGCGACCAAGCCGACGACGCTCGCGAGGAAGACGAGCACGGCCGGAAACAGCACGAGCCCGACGTACTTCCCCTTGGAGATGTCGAGCTGCTCGTACGACTCCATGACCTCGGAGGTCAGTTGGGCGGCCGTCGCGAGCCCGTCGCCCACCTGTTTCACCGCCATCGTCAGCGTCCCTCCGGCGCCCTCGCGGGCGGTTCGTCACCGAGCATCGTCACGTGTCCCCGAGCATCGTCACATCGTGTTCCGGTGCATCTCGAAGGGGAGCCCCTCGACGCCGTCGCGCTGGAAGGAGTTGATCGCGTCGTTCACCTCGTGGTAGCCCAGAATGCCCTCCTGAATCATCCGCTCGATGAGCTCCGCGCGGAACTCCAGGTCGTCGTAGATGTCACGGGTGTCGGCGTAGCCGAGCAGCGTCGCGATCTGGTCTTCTAACACGTAGGAGTTGTTCATCCCCTGGAAGACGATCTCGTCTTCGACGGGGTCCCAGCTGAACACCTCGCGGGTGACGACCCCCTCCATCTCCTTGGAGTACCCCTCGATCTCCTGGACGCTCGTCACGCGGCGCAGGACTTGGTCGCCCTGCTTCACGCGGTTCTGGAACAGCGCCACGTCGGCGTTGTCCATGAACGTCTCGGGGACGTTGATCGGCTCGGAGGTGAACCGCTGGATCATCGAGACGATGTCGGACGCGTGGAACGTCAGCATCACGGGGTGGCCGGTCTGGGCCGCCTGGAACGCCATGCGCCCCTCGGCGCCTCGGACCTCGCCCACGATGATGTAGTCGGGGCGCGACCGCAACGCCGCGGCGACCAGATCGAACATATCCACGTCGGTGGATCCCTCGGCGCCGCCCTCACGGGTCAACAGCTGCTGCCACGTGCTGTGCGGCGGGATGACCTCCGCGGTGTCCTCCGCGGTGTATATCTTCGAGTCGTCCGGGATGTACGAGAGGATGGCGTTCAGCGTCGTCGTCTTCCCGGACGCCGTCTCCCCGACCACGAATACCGTCTGCTCGTTCTCTAGGCAGAGCCAGAGGTACGCCGCCAACTGCGGCGAGAGCGTTCCCCAGTTCGTGATCTGATTGATCGACAGGGGCACCTCGTCGCCCTGCCGGATCGTGAGCGAGGACCCCTTCAGCGAGACGTCGTCGGAGTAGATAATGTTGATACGCGAGCCGTCGGGCAGCGTGGAGTCGACGATCGGATCGGAGTCAGAGAGGGGGTCGCCCATCCGCTCGCCCATGTTCCGCAGCCAGTTGTCAAACTCCTCGGGGGTACCGAAGTCGACGGTCGTCTCCAGCATCCCGAAGGTGCCGTGGTCGACGTGACACTCCTTGGGGCCGATGACGTGAATGTCCTCGTTGGCCGGGTCGCGCATGATCGGTTCGAGGGGGCCGAGCCCGACGATGTCGCGGTTAAGCCGGTATCGGATGTTCTCGTAGGTCTCCTCCGTGACCGAGAGTTTCCCCATGTTGAGGACCTTCGAGAGGTTCCCGCGGAGTCCGCCGTTCTGCTCGTCGATGTGCGTGACCTCCTCTAACAGCTCCTCGATGAGGTCGTCGTACTCGGCCTCGTTGTCCGGAGCGGTGTGTTGACCGCTCACGGTGAGGAGCCGGTTTTTCACCTCGTTGAGGATCTCGGCCTGCGAGCCGGAGAGCTCCGGCTCGATGGCGTAGTACTTCGTGTCCTGCCCAAGGTCGCCGTAGATGTGGCTGTAGATGGGGCCGCCGACCGGATAGATGACGTTCGGCCGGTTGGACTCGTACTCGTCTTTCGGCTCCTCGATGAACTGCGGGAACTCCCCGGTGATCTGTTTGAACTCCCGGAGGTGCTCCCGGAGGTGCGGCCGCCGCATCGCGGCCTTCCGGAGCTCGTCGGACGGTTTGGCGGTGCCGTGTTCGGTCATGTCCCACGCTCGGTCGTCGCGGTGGTCGCAGTCCGCGCGCGCGGACCGGCTGTGCGTCTGCGGGCCATGTGTTAGGCGACGCTGCGGCTCTCAATGACGATTCCGGTTCCGGAACGCACCGAGAACCCGATCGTGTCGCCGACCTGTTCGCCCATGCCCGCGAACCGCTTCACGTTGATCTGCCGGCGGATGTCGTTGCCGACCTCGATCATCTCCAGTTCGAGGAACACGTCGGCGATGGAGCGGAACGGGCCGATCGCCTCGTCGTCGACCGCCGAGGGGTCGACAGTGAGCACCACCACCTTTCCCTGCGAGATGATCTCACGGAAGAAGGAGATGATCTCGAGAGCGGCTTGCCGCTCCTCGTTCTTCCGAACAAGCGCCTCGAACGTTGGGTCGTTGCGGAAGATGGCGTCGAACGTGTCGAGGAAGACAACGTCGGAGTTCCACATGGCCTCCGCTTCCATCAGCCGCTTGAGCAGCTCCTTGCGCTCGCCGTCGCCGTCGGAAAACGCGCCGCCGGAGTCGAAGTCGGCGTGGAGGAAGAGCAGCTCTTCTTGCAGGAGCGGCTTCACCATGTCGTACTCCAGCGAGTGCATCTGGTCGATGAACCCGCGGACAGTGAGCTCAGTCGACATCATCGTCACCGAAGCGCCCTCCTCGACAAGCCCGTAGGCGAACCGCTGAGAGATGGCGCTTTTCCCGGCCCCGTAGTCGCCCTCCATGAGGACGATGCTCCCGCGGGGGATGCCACCGCCGAGCTCCTTGTTGAGTCGGTCGCGCTCGCCGAGGCCGAGCGAGAGAAGGTTGTCGTGGGGCATCTCAGTTACCCCCCACGCGGAACTGGAATAGCTCCTCGTCCCCATTGACGGTGATGAACACCCGGTGGTCGCCGTCGACGAGCCCGCCGTTCACGCCGTCGATGTCGTTTACGCTGATCGTGAGCCGGAGCACGTCGCCGCGGCTCCACGCGTTCGCGCCGTCGGCGGAGACCAGCGTGCCGGAGAGCTTGCTTGGCCGCACGTACCCGCCGTCAAAGACGACGTCGAGGTCCGACCCGTCGGGCGCGAGCCGATAGGTGCCGGTGTTCTTTATCAGCAGCGTCACGTTGCCCTCGGCCGCGTTGTACACCCCCGCGCTCGGGTCGGAGATGATCGTCACGTCGGTCCGGAGCTGCTCGGTCGCGTCGAGCCCCGCGTCGTCGACGGCGGCGCTCACGCGGTCGACGCCCGTCGTGATCGTGCCGACGACGCCAGCGGCGATCACCAAGCTGGCGATGAACAGGATAAGGTGCGAGACGGGGACGCTGGCCATCTACGCACTCACCTCCGTCACGGTCGCGGCGTCGCGGACACCGGACTCGACGACGAGGACCACGCGGGTCTCGCCGCCGACGATGTCGGTCTNNGTCTCCACGGTGCCGCCGACCGTCACCGACAGCGTCTCGTCGCCCAGCCAGAGCGCGGTGTCGGCGTCGCCGTCGACGGTCGTGGCAGCGTTCGAACCCCCGACGTCGACGTACTCGTTGCCGACTAGGAGCGTCGCGTCGTCGGCGACGAGTCCGATCGAGCCCTCGTTGGTGGCGTTGACAGTGAGCTCGCCGGTCGTCGCGTTGAACGTCGCGCTCGTCACGGAGAAGTCGGTGTTCTGCCGTTCGAGCGCGCGCTCGTTGACGCCGTGTTGCGCGTCGGAGACTCGCTCGATCCCGTTGGACGCCACGGGGTAGAACGTCGTGAACGCGAAGAACAGCCCCGCGACGATGATGGCCGTAGACGCGGAGACGCTAACGCCCATCTCCCCACCCTCCGTCGGCCGGATCGGCGCGGTCAGAACGGGGATTCGGGTCGTTCATCGGTCGCGTGGAACCGTTCCGCTCGCGCCGGTCGTCGCGGGGAGCGTCGCCGCTGTTCGCCCCGCCGTCGCGGTCCGCGCCGTTCGTGCCGTGATCCGCGCCGTTCGTGCGTCGCTCGCGCTCGTCCGAGGCCTCTCGGCGACCGGACGGCTCGTGCCCGTTCCGCTTCGGGGCCGAGCGGTCGCGGCGGTCGCCGCGGGCTGGGTCGGCGCGACCGCCGCGGCGGCCTCGGACCGGCCCGCCGCCGCCGATCGAGCCGCCGGCGAGGTCGTCCCAGCGGTCGAGGAGGACCGTGTGGCTGCTGGTGCCGTTGAGCTGGGTCACGTACCGGAGGCTGCGGGTGTGGTGTTCTCGGACGAGCCGGTCGGTGCCCGGACGGTCGACGAGGTTGCGGTCGATCGTGCCGAACCCGGAGAGGAAGTCCCGGAGCCGCGCCGCGGCGTCGGGGCCGATCCACTCGATCCGCTCGTAGTAGTTGATGGCGCGCACCGCGTCGGTGACGTCGCTCTCGGAGACGAGGAACTCCAGCCACTCCATCACGAGGAGGTCCCCGACGTAGTCGCCCGGGAGTTCGGTGAGGTACGGCTTGCCGCGGCCGCCGCTCCCCGAGAGGTCGTCCTCACCGACGTACTCGAAGCCGCCGGACGCCTCAGCGGGGTCGCCGCCGGGTCGGCGGTCGGGGGCGGGATCCGGTTCGGCGCCTCGCGCCGGTTCGGGGTCCGCCGGTTCGCCGAAGTCGTCGCCGCCGGTCTCGCCCCCGAGGTCGTCTCCGCCGAGGTCGTCACCGAACCCGTCGTCCGCGGCCCCGTCGTCGAACGAGTCCGTTTCGTCGCCGGGGTTGTCGAACGAGTCGTCCCCGTCGTCGAACGGGTCCTCGTCCGCGGCGTCGTCGCCCTCTTCGGCCCAGTCGGCCTCCCCGGAGTCGTACTCCTCTTTCAGTTCGCTGAAGCTCTTTCCGTCGTCATTCATATCGTCTTCCTCGTCCGCCGTTTCGGTCTCGGACGCGGCGTCGTCCGTGCTGTCGTCATCCAGTTCCTCGAAGTCATCGTCGAGGTCATCGAACCCGCCGTCGTCGACGTCATCGTCGAGGTCGTCGAACCCGCCGTCGTCGAGGTCGTCGAACTCGTCCGCCTCCCCGTCCGCGTCCGCTTCCTCGTCGAGGAGGTCGTCGTCGAAGAACCCGTCCGCGTCGGCGTTCGCGACGTCCTCGTCGAGGTCCTCCTCCTCGCCGCCGTCTTCGTCGTCGAAGATGCCGAACGAGCCCTCGCCGCCGCCGGCGACGCTGTCGAAGCCGCCGGAGTCGTCGACGAAGGGGTTGATGCCGCGGGTGACCATCTCGTAGATGTCGAGGAGGTTGCGAACATCCTCCTGAATGTCGTCGACGGCGTTCGAGATCTCCTCGTTCTCCGAGCGAACCGTTGAGACGGTCGAGGAGAGCGACGCGACCTCGTTTTCGAGCTCGTCGAGCCGGTTTTCGAGCTCGTCGGTGGCCGCGCCACCGCCGCCTCCGCCGCCGCCGTCGTCGAACTCGTCG
>NZ_NHNZ01000063.1:0-423 GCF_002727095.1 Halorubrum sp. C191
CGTGTTGCGCTCATATCGACATCGACGTCGGATACCGAAGCCACCGACACGACTGAGGTCACTCAGTCAGCTGACCACGCTACTCAGCAACACGAATACGACGGCCCGCCTGTCGAGGAAGGTGAACAGCGAGACGTTGAAATCGAGAACCTCGGTGACCAAGGTGACGGGATCGCGAAAGTCGAGCGCGGCTACGTTGTGATCGTTCCCGAAACGAGTGTCGGGGACCGAGTCACCGTCGAGATACAACAGGTGCGTGAGAACGTTGCGTTCGCTGATGTCGTTGATGACACCCTTCGCGAGGAAGTCTAGGACCGCAGGTTGGCACGAACGGGTGGTTATTGCAAACTTCTCACACCACTACTCACTTTCTGGCTTGCCGATGTACTCCGATTTCATTGTGCCGTTCTCACGATAGTAGCG
>NZ_NHNZ01000063.1:430-1054 GCF_002727095.1 Halorubrum sp. C191
GGGCTCGGCAGCCTCGGGAAGCTCGTCAGTGTCGACCGACTGGTCGCGATACTCGATGAGAGCCCCAATATAGTTCTGTACCTCCTGGAGTGTCTCCGTATCCTGTTTGGGGAGCCCCTCCGCGAGATACCTCGGGAGCGAGGTGGGTGGTGACGGCTGCTCCATACCTTATGTAACAATCGGAGCCATGTTAGCGTTCGGGTGATACATAAGGTGTTGAACTTTCTCTACCAACCGTGAACACTTCAGCGATTACTCAAGATCGTAGGCCGCAATTTCGTGAGAGCCACACTGTGGACACTCATCGACTTCCTTCTTCACGCTGTACCCACAGTGACGGCACTCGTGGTGCGTTGTCGATGACGGCTCGAGTCTCATAATCTGCTGGATGAACTGTTTACTGAGCATGGGTGGGGTCAACGATCTCGCCACAGCTTGGACATTCGGCCCACACGCCCGGATCACCGCCAGCGGTCTCGTAGTGGATGATTGCGTCCCGACCCGTGACTGTCTCGCCGCAGAACGAGCAGTCGCCACGGATTGTCTTTGGGTCATCAGTGGTCATTCTCACGAGCTCGCGAGCTATTTTGAGGGGGAGAGGGAGCGTGTGACACTGTTTTAGAG
>NZ_NHNZ01000021.1:0-2580 GCF_002727095.1 Halorubrum sp. C191
CGTGTGACACTGTTTTAGAGATGATCCGGCTGTTGAAACCGGGCCAGTGGTGCTCCCTCCCCTCAAAATTAGAGACTCTGTGATTTATAGCTCAGGTGAGCGGGGCGAAAGTATTGTTCCGGAACAGCAGCGTGATTGCGGGTCGTGAGTAGCCATCGCACGAGGACACTCCGAGAGAGATGCGTGGTGACTACGCGCTCGCGGGAGTCCCATCGGCATCGCCGCTATCGATGAGCGGGTAGTCGATGTGGACCTCGATGCGGTCGAACGGAACAACGGGTTGAATCGCACCGCTGGGCCCGCCCTCTTTGAGCGTGAGGATGCCCAGTACTTCTAGCTGCTTCAGGTCCGAGTGGACGTCGGACACGTCACGCTCGACGAGACGCGCTGCCTCGCGCATACTCTCGGGCGCCTCTTCTGCGATCGCCCGGATGAGCTCAAGACGCAGCGGCGTGAGACTGTCGACGAAGTCGTCGTAGGTGCCGAACTGAAGCGTTGCTGTTCCCTCCTGTTCGTCGAGATCGTCGGCCTCGACGTCTTGGACAAACTGGAGCGCGTCCTCACGGAGCTGTTCTCGGTCGCCGACGGTGATGTGGAGTGTGGTCATGGTCGGGGTATCGTGTGTCGGGTGGTGTTCGATCAGTGCGGCCGGGGCGGGTCGCCGCCGACGGCGTCCCAGTACTCGTCTGTACTTGCCCAGAACTCGACAAGCCGGTCCTCCATCCCCGGGAACTCGACGTCGTCGAGGTCGCCGGCTGCGGTGTGGTGTTCGTGGCCTTTCGTGTCCTCGTGGGAGTTGTCGTATCGGACGAGCGTGAGGTCGTCGAGAGTGCCCAGGTGGAGTGTGTACTTCCAGCCCGAGGGGTACGTCTCGGTGTCGTCGGTCGGTCGAAGCACGACGTTCTCGACGAGACCGGCCTCGACGTGCGTGTACTGGAACAGCGGCTCCTGGACCATCTCTCATCTGTTGGGATACCGGCCAACGCTATAAGCGTTGGGTAGAAGTCCAACACCCAACACAAACCCGCCAGACGTTCACCACAGCGGGCCGAGCAACGCTACGCAAGTTGTTAGCCATCGGTATCTCAGCGCTCAGTCGTTCGCCTTGCGCTCGCGTCCCGACGCCGATGTGAGCGGGAGGTCCGCGTCGATCTCGTCGTACCACACGACGGGGCGCTTTGCGCTGCCGTTCTCTTCGAACTCGAGGAGCCCGTAGTCGGCGAGCTCGTTCACGTTGTCGAGGACCTCTGGTGGGTTCCGCTCGACAAGGCGAGCGAGTTCTCGGATGCTCTCTGGCTCGTGCTCAACGATGGCTTCGAGCAGTTCGAGGTTGGTCGACCGAAAGACGCGACCGAACGTTTCGAGATCTTCGATCGACAGCGTTGGCTCGCTGGGTTCGACATCGTCGCCGGCGTCGATCGCTTTGAGCCTCTCCTCGAGGCCGCTACGATCCGCGGACTTGATCTGGACGTGGAGTGTTCGGGTCATTAATGTGGAAGTGTGGGCTGGGGTTTCGATTGTGCGTCGATCAGCGTGCTCGAGTCACTAGGACGGCCGCCGTCGTGGTCAGACGGTGGTGAACCATCACCCCGGTTTATCAAAAGTCAAGGCGAATACCCCGAGGCTTGACCTCGGGGATGAAGCCGACAACTCGTGATACAAACCATTAAGGAAACACATTGCTAATCAAGAGACAGCGATGGAATACAGTCACCGCTACCACGCTTATCCAACACAAGAGGTAGCGGCTGAACTGGAATACCATCTGAACGTTCATCGCCAACTCTACAACCACGTCCGCTGGGACTACGGGAACAGTCCTGAAGACGATAAGCCGAGTGAGTACGACCAGAACAACAGACTCCCCGAATGGAAGCGGAAGTGGTATCCGTCTTCAGTTAAGACTCACACCTCGGTTGTGTAGCGGTAGCGAGCGTCTCTTGTAAGATCGGTCGCTGCTTGTGGATCTTTTGAGCGTCTTCGATCAGTCGTTCAAGCAGCGGCGGTGGTGAGTAGCCGAGATACTCACCCAGTTTGTGGAGGAAAAGCTGGGCGTGCGACCGAAAGGTCGCCGCCCAGCGCTCTGTCGGAAACACGAGCTCATCATCCGCCTGCTCAGTGACCAGATCCAATAAATCGCGGCTTACAAGCAGCGACAGCAGTGCTGCGTACAGTAAGATCTTCACCACGTGTTCGTCGCTCGTGTCGAACTCATCCAAGTTGTACTGAGTCTTCAGCTCACGGAACAACAACTCAACTTCCCACCGACATCGGTAGATCTGCGCTAAATCGGCCGGGAAGAACTCTTTTCTCACCAAATTCGTCATGTACAGATGGTAGTCGTCGGCGTCCTCGTCGCGGACGCCGACGACGCGGAACCGCTTCGTATCCAGCGACTGCGTCCCGTTGTACGGTCCTCGTTTGAACTCGACTTCGACCTCTACATCGATGTACTTCCGGTCGAGATTGTTGAGAACAGATCGGAGCTGCTTGCCCTCCAAGGGAATGGCGCGGTAGTACCTAGCATAACTTTTGAAGATAGTCGTTGAGATGATTGTCAATCCAAGAGGCCGCGAAACT
>NZ_NHNZ01000093.1:0-26669 GCF_002727095.1 Halorubrum sp. C191
GTCTCGTGGGCTCGGCGGGTCGATGTTGCGGTCGCTCGCCAGCGAGTGGAACGAGGAGACCCACGTCGCGTCGGACTCGCGGGCGGCGGCGCGACCGGGCCCGTACCCGAACCAGTCGTGGGTGTGGATCACGTCGTAGTCGGGCGCGAGTTCGGCGAGGCGGTCGGAGAGCTCCCCGACGCGCGCCGCGACGTCGCCCTCGCCGGTCTCGACGGGTTCGAGTCCCGGCTCGTCGTCGGGCGCGAACTCCGCCGGCAACACCAGCGCGGCGTCGACACCGAGTTCGTCGCGGAGCCCGGTGAACAGTTCTCCCACGTGGACGTCGAGCCCGCCGGTGATGTTCGGCGGGTACCCCCACCCCAGCATGAGTACGCTCGGCGGCATACACCCCCGTTTCGGGAGTCGGCACTTAGGTATGCCCCTCGCAGCGCGCGGGGGACCGGAAAACGGAGAGCGGAAAGAGGTCCGTCCGCGGTCAGACCACGCGGTCAGGCCGCGCGAACCGCGTCGCGCAGGGCGTCCGTGCGCTCGGTGATCGACTCGGCGGCGTCCCCGAGCACGTCGAGCGGGTCGCCCTCCTCGGCCTTGACGGTGAGGACGGGTTCGGTCTGGCCCCCGGACTGCTCGGGATTCATGTCGTAGGTCGCGGCCGCGACGTCGTCCGACTCCAGCAGGGCGCCCTTCAGCACGTTCATGAACGTGTGATCCTCGCCCGCGATCTCGATGTGGAGTTCCGTGTCGGTCTTCTCGATGACCCGCAGTTCCATACCCGAGAGGTCGAGCGAGCGGCGTTTCAAGCTTTCGTCTCCCGGATATCGCCGGATGCGGACGGGTCGCACGCGGCCGGAAAACACTTCTCTCGCCGACCGAGTTACCGAGTATGTCCGGCGATCGACCCGCGATCCGACGGCTGCCGTCCGACGAGGAGGCCCTCCGCCGCTACGCGGCCGACCTGTGGCTCCCGTACAACCGCGACCTCGCCGACGCCGTCGGGGCCCACGACCTCGCGGACTGGCCCGAGGAGCGCTTCGTCGAGCGACACGTGGAGTTCGCCCGGAACCAGCTGGACGATTCGGGAAGCCGCGGCTGGGTCGCCGCGACCGCCGCCGACGGGGCGGCCGACGCCGCGGTCGACCCCGCGACCGCCGCCGTGACCGATCCCGACCTGGACCTCGTCGGCCTGCTGATGACGAGCGTCGACGCGTGTCCCGACCCGTTCGATCGCCCGGACCGGCTGGTGATCGGCGAGATATACGTCGCGGCGCCGTACCGCGGCACCGGCCTCGCGGACCGGTTCGTCGAGCGCGCGGTCGCCGACGCCCGCGACCACGGCTGCGGGCAGCTCCGGCTCGACGTGGACGTCGACAACGAGCGAGCCGTGGCGTTCTACGAGCGGACCGGGTTCGAGGAGTACCGCAAACAGATGACGATGGCGGTCGATCCGGAGTGACCCCGACGATCAGGCGGCTCCGGCGGGGCGACGTGCGACCGCTGGTCGAGGACCTGTGGCTACCGTTCGCGCGCGAGATGGCGCGGCTCGCCGATCGGAACGCGCTCGCGGACGACGACGACCTCGTCGCCGCGGGCGTCGAACACCGACGGGACAAGCTCGACGACGACGAGGCGGTGACGTGGGTCGCCGTCGCGGACGGCGAAACGGGCGATGACACCCGCCTCGTCGGCTACGCCGCCGCGAGCCCCGAGTCGTCCGCACCCGTGTTCGCCGCGGGCGACCGACTCCACGTGAGCGAGCTGTACGTCCGGCCGCCGCGCCGCGGCGAGGGTATCGGGCGGCGGCTGCTCGACCGCGCCCGGGGGGCCGCCGCCGACCGCGGCTGCGAGCGCGTCACGCTCGACGTCGACGTCGAGAACGAGTCCGCTCGCGGCTTCTACGAGGAGTGTGGCTTCGAGTCGGCGCGAATCCGGATGGCCGCCGACCCGGCGTCGGACGCGGACTGACCCGCTCGGTGACGGCGCGGCCGCTCGGGAAGGGATAAACGCAAAACGGGGTCGCGTCGGGTGGACGAGCCGTTACTCGTCGGCGTCGACCGCGACTTCGTCGGCGTCGACGTCGACGGCGGCCTCCTCCTCGGCGGCGACCTCGCGCGGGCGCGCTTCGAGGGTGAGCTTCTGGACCTCGACGCGGCGGAGCGGGTAGATCTCCTTGGCGTCGCCGTAGATGGCCGACGAGAGGTTCCCGTCGACGATCGCGTCGACGAACGCCTCGAAGGTGCGCTCCTCGGCGGCCGCGTGGACCTTGTCGATCATGACGCGGCGGATCGCCTTCTCTTGGGACCGGTCGGCCTTCTTGGTCGTCAGGGCGACGGGCTGGACGCGAATGCGGTAGTCGTCCGTGGTCAGCACCGTGATCGACGCCTCGACCTTCGAGGCGCCGCGGCGGACGAGCGAGCGCAGGTAGTCGCGCGTCAGCTCGTACTTAATGAACTCGGTGTACGCCGAGTCGCTGCCCACGTCGGTGATCTTGAAGGTCAGCTTCGTGTTGTTCGCGTTGGAGTCGCCCGTCAGCTCGTCGAGCGTCGTCGTGATCGTGCGGCCGACGACCTGCTGGGGCTCCTCGGCGAGGGTCTCGCCGAGCTCCTGTCGGTCGAACTGTTCGGGCGCCAGCACGGAGTACCAGCGCTTCTGTTCTCTGCTCTTGGATACGGATCGTTCGCTCATGTGTCGGTGTGTGTGTCGGTGTCGGTCGTCTGTGGTTCGTCTGTGGAGTCGAGGGTGTCGGCGGAGTCGGCGTCTGCGGCGATATGCGACCGAGCGCGCTCGACCACGCGGTCGGCGACGCGCAGGTTCACGAGGTGGTCGTCCAGCGTCGACTGGAGCCCGCCGGTGGTCGGTCGCGCGACGGTGCAGGCGACGGCGTCGCCGTCGACGCGCGTGCGCATCGAGTCGGTCTCGTCCGGCCCGACCGCGGCCGCGACGGTCGCGGCGTCGGCGTGCGTGGTCCGGACCGTCGCGGTCCGGTCGGCGTCGCCGCCGGCCGTTCGGGGGGCGTCGTCGGACATCTCAGATCGCCTCCCGGAGCGCGGCCAGCGCCCCCGTGATGTCTGCGTCGCCGGGTCCGGCGGTCTCGACGGCGATCCCGCCGCGAGCGGGGGTCCCCCAACCGTCGCCGCCGACCTCGTCGGCGGCGGTCCGGCAGGCGTCGCCGAGCCCGATGGGCTCGACGGCAGCGGCCGCGAGCCGGCCCGCGCCCTCGTCGAGCGCGACTGCGACGGGTTCTGGTGACCGGAAGTCCCGGACGAGTCGGGCGACCGTCGACAGGACCGCCGGCGCCGCGTCGACGCGGGCGACGACGCAGCCGTCGTACCGGCCGACCGTCGCGTCGTCGAGCGCCCGGTGCGCCGCCAGTCCGTGGCGGTGCCAGGCGTCGAGCGCGGCCGTCCGAAGCGACGGAGCCGGGTCGCTCGCGAGCGCGAGCGCGACCCCCGTCCCGGGCGCCTCTCGGGCGAGCGCGTCGAGCACGTCGGCGTAGCCGCCGACCGTCTCGAAGGGACCGTCCGTCGCGTACGGACGGAGCGCGCGCTCGACCGCAGCGGCCGCGCGCTCGCTCGTATCGTCGCCGTCGACCGCGTCGACCGCGACCAGCGACGCGAAGCGCCGGCGGTCGTCGGCGTCGGGGTCGGCGGACAGTCCCAAGGGATCGAGCGCGTCGCGCGCCCCATCGGGGTCGCCGGAGTACCGCGTCGACGCGAGCGTCGAGGCCGCGAGGGCCTCGGCCCGCGAGGGGGCCGCGTCCGCGCCGTCGGTCTCGTGAGCGGCGCGCTCGCCGCCTGAAACCGGGAGCGCGACGCCGGGCCGCCGCTCGACGCGGCCGGCCCGCTCCGCGACGTCGAGCGCGTCGCCGGAGCCGTCGGCGCCGGGGATCGACCCGGCCGCGACGACGCCGGCGAGCGCGACCACGGGGTCGGGTTCGACGCCGAGGGCGCGGGCGACCGCGAAGGCGGCCGTGCTCGCCGGTCGTCCCGTTCCGGGGATCGCGTGCGGGCCGCGGTCGACGCCGACCGTTACCGCGACGCCGTCGTCGACGTCCGCCGGCACCGGGTCGCGGTCGACCCGAGCCTGGAACGGCGTGCCCGTCGCTCGGAGCGCTCGCGCGAGCAGCCCCGCGGCTGCCAGCGCGTCGCCGTCGTCAGTCGCGACGAGCCGGACGAACGGCGCGTCTGCGAGGACGCCGGCGAGCGCGTCGGGGGCGGGCGTGGCGGACGTCGCTTCGGTCATGTGTGGTGTGTCGGTCGGGATCGGTCGCTCGGTGTCGCCGTGCTAGCCGCTCACTCCTCTAAGAGCTCGACGGCGTTCTCGTAGGTGTACGTGAACTCCTCGTCGATCTCGTCGCCGCGGTAGTAGTTCGCGAGGCGGCGGATCTTCGACTCCGTGTTCTGGAGCGCGCGCTTGTTCTGGTGGTCCTGCCCGTTCTCCGCCATGTGCTCGCGCAGGCGAACCGCCTGCGACATGAGGTTGCGGAGGTCTTCCGGGATGTCGGCGTCGGCGTCGTGTTCCTCGAGGATCTCGGTGACCTTCTTGCCGGTCGCCAGCTTCACGTCGGGGACCGGGACGCCCTTGACGCCCTCGTCGCGCAGCTTGAGGCCGATGACGCTGGGGTCGTGGCCCTGCTCCGCCAGTTCGACGACGCGGGACTCGATGTCCTCGGCGTCGACGTCGCTCCACTCCGGGGTCTCGTCCGTCGCCGGTTTGTCCGAACCGGACGAACCGCGACGGCGCGTGTGCATTCGTGCCATTGTCTGTCTGGTTGGAACGGCACAACCGCAACGTGACCGCGACTCCGCGCGGCGCGGCTACGGATCGCTCGCGGAGCGAGCGCTCCGACCGGACGGTCCGCGCGAGCGGGCCGCCGTACCGCGACGCCGGAGGCGTCGGCGCACTGCTACATTCCCAAGCCGCGGGCGAAAGGGCCCCGGCGAGTCGGATCTGCAGCTGTGCTGTTCCCGTCAGGACGGTCGCCGTCGGGGGTCTTAAGCGTGTTCTTGTCCCCGCGTGAGGCGATTCCGTCGGGCGAACGCTCCCGGTCCGTCTGACGGAGCGCACACGGGGATTTACGTGAGCCGTCGGTCTCCGAAGGCGTGTGAGAGATAAATGACCGACACGACAGCGGGGACCCCGGCCGCGACCGACGGCGGTGACCCCCCAGACGGCAGCGACTTCGGCGTCGGCGAGGAAGGGAGCGACGACCCGCGGATCGAGTTCCGCGGGGGGAAGTGGGCGAGCACCCTCCCGCTCGTCTTCTTCATCGCCTGGGCGATCTTCCAGAGCGGCGTCCTCGGGATCGGTGACACCAACGGGCTCGTCGTGGGCGCGTTGGTCGGAACGACGCTCGGGATGTTCCTCGTCCGCGGCGACTGGAAGGCGTACGCCGACACGATCTTCGAAGGGATGACCCAGCGCGTGGCCGCGACCGCGATCGTCGCGTGGCTCTGGGCCGGGATGTTCGCCCAGACGCTCCAGGCCGGCGGCTTCGTCGAGGGGCTCATCTTCGCGGCCGACGCTCTGAACGTCGGCGCGTCGACGTTCCCCGCGGCCGCGTTCATCCTCTGCGGCCTCCTCGCGACCGGGATCGGCACCGGATACGGGGCGACCGTCGCGTTCGTGACGCTGTTCTTCCCGGCCGGCGTGCTCATCGGCGCGAACCCCGTGCTGCTGTTCGCCGCGATCCTGTCGGGCGCCGTCTTCGGCGACAACCTCGCGCCCGTCAGCGACACGACGATCGTGAGCGCCGTGACTCAGGACGCGGACATCGGCGGGGTCGTCGCCTCGCGGTTCAAGTACGCTATCGCGGCGGCGGTCCCGGCGTTCGCCGCGTACCTGATCGCCGGCTCGGCCATGGCCGGCGTGAGCCTCGAGGGCGCCGTCGCGCTCCGCGAGTCCGCGAACGCCCTCGGACTAGTCCACCTGCTCTCGATGGGAGTCGTCATCGTCACCGCGGTCGCGGGCCGTCACATCGTCGAGGCGATCTCGTGGGGGCTGGTCGTGGCGGTTGCGTCCAACCTCCTGTTCGGGCTGTCGAGCGCGAGCGACATCGTCGCCTTCACCGTGACGGAGGCCGGGGCGCTCTCCGGGCTCCCGGTCGTCGAGGTCGGCGAGACCGCGGGCGTCGGCGGGAGCCTCTACACGGGCGCGGTCGGGTTCTTCCCGCTGATCGTTCTCACCCTCCTCATCGTCGCGATGGCGCAGATCATGATCCGCGGCGGCGGCTTCGAGGCGATCCAGACGTTCCTCCTCGACCGCGTCGCGACGACCGTCCGCCGGGCGGAGCTGACGATGGTCCTCGGCACCGCGACGATCAACGGGATGATCACGATAAACACCGCGGCGGAGATCGCGATCGCCCCGTACGTCGCCCGGATCGGCGAGAAGTTCAACATCAACGGCTACCGGCGCGCGAACATCTTGGACGCCAACACCTCCGCGCTCGGCTACATCTTCCCGTGGGCGGGCGGCGTGTTGGTCGGGTACCAGGTGATGGTCGGGCCGGACGGCCTCGGGTCTCAGTACGGCCCCGAGATGGTCGTGAACCCCATCGAGGTCGTGCCGTACGTCTTCCACGGCTGGTTCCTCGTGGCGATATTCATCATCGCCGCGATCACCGGCTTCGGGCGGGAGTACATCCCCGACCGCGCCTCCGAGGAGGTGTCCCGCGCATGAGCGTCTTCGACAAGTTCCTCGCCGGGTGGTCGTTCCGGGGATCGACACCGGACTACGCGGCCGGGGACGCGATCGAAGTGATGGTGACGGGCGAGTCCGACGGCGGCGTACACGTCGCGCGCATCGGCGACTCGACGCTCCGGATCGAGGGCGCGCCCGGGGACGCGGTCGACACTCGGGTCGTCGTCGACGTGGAGTCGTGGGACGAGTCGAGCCACACCGGGCGCGCGACCTATCGGAAGACCGTAGGCGGGAGCGCGTTTTAGCTAGCACTCGGTGGTTGAGGGTTCTTTTCATCGGTTCCACCGTCCGTACATAAACAACCGAGGGCGGACCGGTGGCGAACGCCGGCAAAGCCCCGCCGCGAGGACTCGCGCACAGCACCTCACGCCTCCCCAGCCCCGTCGCTCACTGCCCGCGGTTTCACCGCTCGCAACGGGGGTGCTCGCCTCGCTCGCACATCGCACCGTTCGCGACTCCCTCGCGCGTGCGACTCGCGCCCTCCGGCCGCTCGTCCGCACGCGCCACCGCAGTTGCTTTTAGATAACAGATCGTCGAAATGGGGTTCGATCGCCGCGAAGCGGCGTGAACCGGCGCGGACCGGGGCGCTTTTCATCACCACGCTCGAACCGTCGGGCGTGCTATCGGTCGAGCTCCACGCGCACTCCGCGCTGTCGTACGACGGGCGCGACCCGGTCGACCTCCTCTTGGAGCAGGCGGCCGCGGTCGGGCTCGACGCGCTCGCCGTCACCGACCACGACGAGATCGACGCCAGCATCGAGGCGGCCGAGAAGGCCCCCGACTACGGGCTCGTCGGCATCGTCGGCATGGAGGTGACCTGCGCGGTCGGCCACGTGCTCGCGTTCGGCATCGACGAGCGCGTCGAGAGCGGCCTCCCCTTCGACGAGACGCTCGACCGGATCCGCGATCAGGGCGGGATCGCGGTCGTCCCCCACCCCTTCCAGAAGTCCCGCCACGGCGTCGCCGCGCACGTCAGCGACGAGCGGCTCGCGAGCGCGGACGCGATCGAGGTGTACAACTCGCGGCTGTTCACCGGGCGCTCGAACCGACAGGCCGAGAAGTTCGCCGTCCGCAACGGGCTCCCGATGACCGCCGGCAGCGACGCCCACATCTCCGAGATGGTCGGGCAGGCGGTGACGGAGGTCGGCGCCGACGAGCGCTCCGCGGACGCGATCCTCGACGGGATCGCCGACGGGCGGACGAGCGTCGTCGGCAAGCGCACCCCGTGGCGGGTCTCGCTCCGGCAGTTCGGCGGGGGCGCCAAGCGCCGCGCGCTCCGCGCGCTCGACGCCCTCCGGTGACCGCGATGACGGCCCCTTCCTCGTCCGACCTCCGCGGCGCCCCCGCGGACCGCGTCCGTGCCGCGCTCCGCGACGGCGACCCGCTCCCCGGCGGGTGCGGCTTCGCCGGGCTGCTGGCCGAGCCGCCGAGTTTGGACCCGCGGGACCGCGACGGGCCGAACCGCGACGGCCCGGTGCTCGTCCGCGATGTCCTCGGCCGACAACCGCTGTTCGTCGAGCGCGAGGCGCTCGATCCGGGGACCGCCCGCATTCCCGCGGCGACCGACGCGTGGGCCTTCGACCGCGGCGCGCTCGCCGATCCGGAGCCGGTGCCCGCGGGGAGCGTGGTCTCGGCCGGCGGTACCGAACGCGTCTGGCGGCTTCCCGACCCGGCTCCGACCGCCGATCCGGAGGCCGCGCTGGCGGCGGTCGACGGCGCGGTGAGCGCGGCGCTCGGGGACCTCGCGGCATCAACTCGGTCCGGGGGAGACGACGAGAGCAGTGACGGCAACCTCGCGGTGGCCTTCTCCGGCGGCGTCGACTCCGGCCTCGTCGCCGCGGCCGTCCCGGAGGCCCCCTGCTACGTCGCCGGCTTCGAGGGGAGCCACGACATCGCTGCGGCGCACGAGGCCGCGAGCGCGATGGACCGTGACCTGCGCGTCGTCGAGGTGACGCACGACGACCTCACGCGAGCGGTCCGCGCGGTGGCGGCCGCGACCGGTCGCCGGAACCCGATGGACGCGTCCATCGCGGTGCCGCTGTTCATGACGGCCGAAGCGGCCGCGGCCGACGGGTTCGATCGCCTCGCAGTCGGACAGGGGGCCGACGAGCTGTTCGGCGGGTACAGCAAGGTCGTCGACCCCGCCGAGGACTCCCGGGTCGACGCCGACACCGTCCGCGGCGCCCGGACCGAGACCGTCCGGACGCTGCCCGATCAGCTGGAGCGGGACGTGCTCGCGCTCCGCGCCGCGGGGGTCGAGCCCGCGACGCCGTTGCTCGACGACCGTGTCGTCGGCGCCGCGCTGGCGCTCCCGGACGCCCTGCTCGTCGACGGCGACGAGCGGAAGGTCGCGCTCCGCCGCGTCGCGAGCCGGCGGCTGCCGGAGTCGGTCCACGCCGCGGAGAAGAAGGCGGTCCAGTACGGCACGTACGTCTCCCGCGAGCTCGACCGGCTCGCGCGGCAGGCGGGCTACAAGCGGCGAATGGACGACCACGTCGGGAAGTACGTCGAGGCGCTGTGTAGCGAGGAAAAACCGGCCGGTGAGGGCCGGGACTGACCAAGTCGCCGCGGGGAGTACCAGTCCTGCGGCCGACGCCCGATCGGTCGGGCGTCTACTCACGGATCGGCGGGACAGGTATAAAATCCGGATAGTAGTGACAAATATGACACCCTCGCGGCCGCGATAGAAAACGATCGGCCGCAGATGTGAGCGATTACTGCCGGATCGCCGTATCGGTAGCGCGCTTTGCCGGGGAAAGTTCACGTCCATCCGGACGGGGGAGGCCGGGTCGCGGGCTCGGCGAGCGATCGCCGCGTCAGCGGACGAGGTACGGGTCGCTGCCGGCGATGAAGCGACCGAGGTCGCTCTCGCGGCGGAAGTCGGTTGACCGGAGCTCTCGAAGCGAGTCAACGAGCCGATCGGCGTCGCCGTCCGCCCAGTCTGCGGGGTCTTTGATCGGGACGACGAGCCAGCCGGCGCCGAGCAGCTCCTCACCGTGGAGCCCGTCCATGTCTATCTCGGTCTTCCGAGCCCGGGCGGTGTAGGTTTCGAGGACGTGTTCGGTCGCCCGCGCGCCCACCGGGAGCAGCACGTGCGCGGCGATGGCGCGGAGCTCCGCGTCGAAGAACCGCTCCATGTCGGCGTAGGCGGCCTCGTCGGGCGGCGCCTCGCCCGCGCACATGTGAAGGTACGAGAGGAACGTTCGGCCGGTTCGAACGGGGTCGACCGCCGTCGGGTCGCCGTCGCGCGCGACGCCGTCGGGGGCGAGTCCCTCGGCGACACCCGCGATCAGTCCGGCGTCCGAGAGCGCCGACAGGAACGCGGGCGACCACGCCTCGCCGGTGAACGGGACGCCCGCCGCGGTCCCGCCGTGGACGCCCGGGCGGTCGCCGACGACGTGGAAGTCGGCGTTGGCGTCGCCGTAGCCGGGGACGAACGAGGGGCAGTCGGGGCGCATCCCGAAGGGGTTCCGGATCCGGTCCGTGACGTTCTGCACGCGAGAGGGTAGGCGCGCAGGCCGTTAAATCCCGTTCGGTCCGGCGCGAGCGACTCGGGGACGCCCCGCGGCGGCGAGCGAGCCGATGCGAGGCGCACGAGGCGACGAAGATCCGCATAAGTTATGAGAATAAACGAGGTCAAACCGGGCTGGGATACGCGTCGATCGACGCGGAACGAGAGATATTTCAGGATCGTTAATCAATAACCGGAAACCGCAAGACAGCGTCGAGGTGTCTTCGGCGCGGCCCACGGAAGATATTTATATACCCCTCCGTTGGGGTGTGACAGAAGTCCAATGTTCGACCGCATCCGTACCGCGGCCCTCTTCGGGCTGCACCAAGCGTCCGTCGCCGTCGGAATCTCGCTGTTCCCGGTGGCCGTCTTCGCGCGTCAGCACCTCGGCATCAACGTCCCGGTCGGCCGGCTCGTCGAGACGACCACCGAGGCCGTCGACCAGGAGTGATCGCGCGCCGACAGTAGCTCGTTCTCCGCGACCGACCAGACGCCGAGCGACGGCGAGACCCCCCTTCGACCCGCGATCCCGCACAGCTCTCCTCGTGCCCGTCGCAGCCCCGCAGCGCCCGCTCCGAGGTCCGTCGCGATCCAGTGTCCCCCGCCGCGGTCGGCCGGTCGCGGCCCGGCGACGGATAGGCCCGTCGGAACCGGTCGGCGGCCCCCGAAGGGTTGCCTTTATCAGCGCGCCGGGCGAATGTGGACGTAATGCGAACACCGACTGGCGACCTCTCAGACGGGCCGGCTGCCGACCTCGGCCGCGACCAGCCTGTCTTCGGACCGGAGCTCGGCGAGTTCGAACACAGCGAGCGCCGCGCCGCGAAGGCGGAGGGCGACGGCGAGATGAAGACGGGGACCACCACCGTCGGCATCAAGGCCGACGAGGGCGTCGTGATGGCGACCGACATGCGCGCCTCCCTCGGCGGCATGGTCTCCTCGAAGGACGTCCAGAAGGTCGAGGAGATCCACCCGCGCGGCGCCCTGACCATCGCGGGCTCCGTCTCGGCGGCCCAGAACCTCATCTCGACGCTTCGCGCCGAGACGAGCCTCTACGAGGCCCGCCGCGGTAAGGACATGTCCATGGAAGCGCTGTCGACCCTGACGGGGAACCTCCTCCGCTCCGGGGCGTTCTTCGTCGTCCAGCCGATCCTGGGCGGCGTCGACGACGAGGGCGCGCACATCTACTCCATCGACGCCCTCGGCGGCACGACCGAGGAGGAGTACACCGTCACCGGCTCCGGGTCGCAGTACGCGCTCGGTGTCTTAGAGCAGGAGTACGACGACGAGGTCAGCATCGACGAGGCGAAGACCATCGCCGCGAAGGCGATCCAGTCCGCCGTCGAGCGCGACCTCGCCTCGGGCAACGGGATCAACGTCGCCGTCGTCACCGAGGACGGCGTCGACATCACCCGGTACAAGGAGTTCGACGACCTGCTGTAGTCGGCGTCAACGGGACGCCGCTTCGGTATTTCTTCGCGAGTCCCGACCCGCCAGCGGAGGCGCTCGCGGCCGCTCGGTCACCGCCGGAGCTCCGGCGGCGCCTGAATCCCGTCGCCCCAGTAGAACCGCGGGCCGAGGACGAGGTAGCCGCTGGCGAGGAACAGTAGCGCGAACGCGAACCCCTCGCCGATCCACGCCGGGAGCGCGCTCGTCGCCATGTGACCGGCGGGGGTGAGGATCACGGCCGCCTGAACGACCCCCATCACGAGCGCGTCCTGCGCGTGGAGGTCCGGGTAGGTGACCGTCGACCCCATGAGCAGCGCGAACGCCGTCGTGGCCGCGACGAGCGGGACCGGGGCGGTGTAGCCCGCGATGACGGCGGCGGCGAGCACCGTCGCGGCCAGCGTCGTCGGAACGCCCACCGTCTCGCGGGCGCCGTCCTCGTCGGCCGTGTAGAGGCCGAGGCGGGCGACCGCGGCGGCGACGAACAGCGCGCCCGCGCCGACGACGGCGGCGACGAGCGCGGGGTCCGTCGCGAGCGAGCGCCCGTCGCGGACGACGGCGGCGACGAGCGCGGCGGGCGCAACGCCGAAGGAGGCGACGTCGGCCAGCGAGTCGAGGTACGGGCCGGCGGGAGTCGACCCGCGGTGGCGGGCGACGACCCCGTCGAGCCCGTCCGCGACGGCGGCGAGGAGGACGAGCCTGGCCGCGAGCGCGACGTCGACCGTCGCGGCGACGACGGCGAGGAACCCGACGGCGGCGTTGGCCACGGTCACCGCGTCCGCGAGCCCGAGCCGCCGAGCGAACCGCAGAGGCATACCGTATCGGTCGCCGAGCCGGGTTTTAGGGTTTGTTATCTCGTCGACCGCGCGGCGGCGGCCCGGTCGCGAGAGTCCGGGACTGCCGAGGTGTGTGTCGACCGAAACGGAGGGCGCGGCCGCGAGGCCAAGACGCCTCGGTCAGGGGACGTACCAGATGCCGCGGCCGAAGTCGAGCCATTCGCCGACCACGACGTGCGGCATCGCGATGACGCAGACGAAGATGGTGTAGAAGGCGACCGCGCCGGAGAGCAGCGAGCCGCCGGCCAGCGGGTTCGGCGCGACGGTCCACAGGGCGGTCGCGACGCTCGCCGTGACCAGCGCCCCGACGACGAGGACGCCCCACGCGACGACGAGCGAGACGCCTTCCGTCCGGTCGGGCTGCTCCTGTTCGACGACCATGCTCCGCGCCGACTGCCGAAGCGAGTACCACAGCGGGAAGTAGAGCCCGATGGCGACGACCACGGGCACGAGCGCGAAGTACGCGACGAGCAGCAGCGTCTCCGCGGCGTCGAGGAGCCACGACCGGCTGACGCCGCCGGTCGAGCGCAGGCTAGTCGCGAGGCCGCCGCCGAGGTGCGTCATCACGCCGAGCCCGAAGACCGCGCCGAGCGCCGTGGTGAACGTCTCCGGGTTCGAGGCGGCCGGGCCGGCCAACCGACCGTCGAAGACGCCCAACATGATGCCGGTGAAGCTGTAGTAGGTCTCGGTCCAGAAGACGGCGGGGACGATCATCACGGCGCCGCCGCGGATCAGCGCGGCGAGCGCTCGCTGGGGCTTGGTGGGGAGGTGGTCGGTTCCGATCAGCGCGTCCATCACGCGGAGGTCGCCGTGCCCGCCCTTCGCGACCGCCGTCCCGAACGCGAGCGCGAGCGCGGGCAACGGCGCGACGACGAACAGGACCACGAACGACGCGACGAAGCCGAGGTAGAGCGCCACGTACCGCGCGCCGAACGGGAGCCCCCGCCGGCGGAGATTCGAGAAGTGTTCGTACCCCCCGTGCGGGAGGTTCAACGCGACCATCCCGACGAGGTACGCGATCATCTGAGTCCGGAGCGACACGTCGGTGCCGACCGCGGACAGGGCGCCGAATCCGACCGCGAGGAGGAGCAGCGCCACGCGCGAGGCACCGATGGCCGTCCGTTCCGGTTCACCGAGGAGTCGCCGCACCGGGCTCGCCGTCGTCGTCGACATGGACGTATGTACGGCCGTTACCGGGTTAGGGCCTCGTCGCCATTATTCGGTGTTTTATATTCGGGTCGTCCCTGCGACCGTCTCCGCGGGCGTTTCACCGCTCCGAAGGGGGCGGTTCGGGCGGCGGCGTCAGTACGTGTGAATCACTTCGCCGCAACGCGTGCACTCGATCGTGTCCGATCTGAACAGCCGCTCCTTCTTCTCCGTGGGGCCGTTACACTCGGGGCAGACGCCGATGTTCCGTCCGTCCGCCACGCGCGCGGACAGATCGAGGAACTGCCCTTCGAGCCGTTCGATCTGTTCGGACTGCTCTTCGACGACCGATTGGAGCTCCTCGATCGTCTCCTCGCGCTCCTCGACCGCGGTGGACAGCTCCTCGATGCGCTGCTCGTAGGCGTCTATCGCCTCGACGTCGATGGTGACGTCGTCGGTCTCCTCCGCTTCCTGTTCCGCAGTGCTTTCGCTACGCTGTTCGGCTTCCGCCTCGGCGTCGTCGTCTGCCATACGAGACTGGTAGAGCCCCAGGGTCATTACTTTCAGGCCGACAACGTCACCCCGACCCGCGGCCCGTCAGGGTCGACCGGCGCCGGACCCCGCGCCAGAAGGGGGCGTCGTCACGGGGCGATACCTGACTAGGTTGGCATCGATCTGAATAGAATATACACAGTATAACGAAGTGGGTATGGACCCGATAGCGCTAACCGCAGCCGTTGGAGCTGATCTGCTCGGGGACGGTCGCCCCGAGACGCTCTGGTTGGGCATAGGCACGCTACTGATGCTCATCGGGACCTTCTACTTCATCGTTAAAGGATGGGGGGTCACTGACAAGGAGGCCCGTGAGTACTACTCGATCACGATCCTCGTGCCGGGGATCGCGTCGGCAGCGTACCTGTCGATGTTCTTCGGCATCGGCCTGACGGAAGTTCAGGTCGGCAGCGAAATGCTGGACATCTACTACGCGCGGTACGCGGACTGGCTGTTCACCACGCCGCTGCTGCTGCTCGACCTCGCGCTGCTGGCGAAGGTCGACCGCGTGAGCATCGGCACGCTCGTCGGCGTCGACGCGCTGATGATCGTCACCGGACTCGTCGGCGCGCTCTCGCACACGCCGCTCGCGCGGTACACGTGGTGGCTGTTCAGCACGATCTGCATGATCGTCGTGCTGTACTTCCTCGCCACGAGCCTGCGCGCCGCTGCGAAGGAGCGCGGTCCCGAGGTCGCGAGCACGTTCAACACCCTTACGGCGTTGGTGTTGGTGCTCTGGACGGCCTACCCGATCCTGTGGATCATCGGTACCGAGGGTGCCGGCGTCGTCGGCCTCGGCATCGAGACCCTCCTGTTCATGGTGCTCGACGTGACCGCCAAGGTCGGGTTCGGCTTCATCCTGCTCCGCAGCCGCGCGATCCTCGGCGACACCGAGGCACCGGAGCCCTCTGCGGGCGCCGAGGCCTCCGCCGCGGACTGATCGGCTAGCGGACCCGACGCGGCAGAACAACACGGTTCAACCGTTTCCAGCGTTCATTTTTCGACATGACTGACACTACCACCGAACAGCCGCCAGTGCTGCGTACACGGTCCGTCGTCGGACTCGCCGCCTGCGTCGTGACCGCGCTCGTCGGGATATTCCTGATCCCGACGCTACAGGAGCCGGGAGGCGGGTTCAACGCCCGGTTCTGGACGATGGCGGCCTTGGAGCTGGTCGCCATGATCGGCGTCGTCTACTTCGTCCTCAACCTCCACGAGGAGTCGGACTGAGGCGGGCGAGAAGCGCGGCTCGCGTCGCACCGCCGATCGCGGCGGTGCCGTCGTTCTCCGCACGAGCCGCGCCCGTTCCCTGACCGTTCACTTCTCAGGCAGCCCGGCGTCGGCCCTCCCGTCCCGGGTCGAGGGCGATGTCTCGGCGAGCGCGCGCTCGAAGTGGTCACGCCCGACGGTCGGGTCGACCGGTCCGTCGTCGACGATCGCGTCCTCGATCGCGAGCAGCCCGGCCTCCCGGACCAGCGCCGCGATGTCGCCGCCGCTGTAGCCGCCGGTGCGGTCGGCGAGGGCGTCGAGGTCGACGCCGGCCGCCGTCGGCATCTCGCGGGCGTGGATCTCCAGGATCTCCCTGCGGGCGTCTCGATCGGGGAGCGGCGTCTCGACCGCCTTCTCGATCCGGCCCGGCCGGAGCAGCGCCTCGTCGATGGCGTCCGGGCGGTTCGTCGCCGCGATCACCGCGACGTCGGTCAGCGGCTCCAGCCCGTCGAGTTCGGTCAGCAGCTGCGACACGACGCGCTCGCCGGCGCCGGTGTCGTCGCCGCGGCGCCGGGGGGAGATCGCGTCGACCTCGTCGAAGAAGATCACCGCCGGGGAGTTCTCGCGGGCGGTCGCGAACAGGTCGCGGACCGCCTTCTCCGACTCGCCGACGTACTTGTCGAGCAGTTCGGGCCCGTTCACCGGGATGAAGTTCGCGTCGCTGAGACTCGCCGCCGCGCGCGCGAGCAGCGTCTTCCCGGTTCCGGGGGGGCCGTACAGCAGCACGCCGGACGGGGGGTCGATCCCGAGCTCCGCGAAGCGGTCGGCGTACTCGAAGGGCCAGTACACCGCGCGCACCAGCTCCCGCTTCGCCTCGTCGAGCCCGCCGACCTCGTCCCAGCCGACCGCGGGGAACTCGACGGTGACCTCTCGCAGCCCGGTGGCCTCGACGTCGTCGAGCGCGGCGTCGAAGTCGGCCATCCGAATCGCGGTCCGGCCGTCGCGGCGGACCGCGCGCTCCAGCGCCGCGTCCGCGAGGACCGCCAGATCGGCGAACACGTACCCGTTGAGCCGCGCCGCGACCGCCTCGAAGTCGACGTCCATCGCGAGCGACGCGCCCTCGCAGAGCGCTTCGAGCGCGTCGGCGCGCTCGGCCGCCGTCAGCGGCTCGACCTCCAGTTCGCGGTCGAACCGCCCGCCGCGGCGCAGCGCCGACGGCACGCCGCTGGGGTCCGTGGTCGCGCCGATCACGACCGTCCGGTCCCCCGCGCGGAGCTCGTCGACCGTCGACCGGAGGCGGTCGGCCAGCGCGGAGTCGGCACCGTCGTCGGCCCCGAGCGCTTCGAGGTCGTCGAGGAGGACCACCGTCGGTTCCCCCGCGGGAACCGCCTCGACGAGCCGGTCGAGGCGGTCCGTGCGGTCGCTCGTCCGCTCGCCTCGGAGCCGGGCCGCCGAGGCGCGGACGAGCGTCGCGTCGGTCGCGGCCGCGACGGCCTCGACGAGCGTCGTCTTCCCCGACCCGCGCGGCCCGTGGAGGAGCAGCCCGAGCGTCGGAGAGCCGGCGGACTCGAAGGTCTCCGCCGCGTCGAACCGCGTGGAGACGGCGTCCAGGAGGCGGTCGAACGTCGCCGTCGGAACGACGCCGGCGCCGGGGCCACCGGTTCCCGGGGACTCGGCGACGACGTCCGGGCCGTCGTCGGCCGCGACGGCGATCTCGGTGTCGTCGCCGACGACCGCCGGCGACGAGGGGGTCACGTCCCGCACGTCGAACCGGAGCGTGAGCGCGCCGCCGAGGCGCGTCACCTCGACCTCGTCGCCGACGGCCACGGCCCGCCGATCGAGCCGGCGGCGAATGGCGTCCTCGCTCCGCTCGAGGTCGACGGACTGCCGGTGCCGGAGCGTGATCGACGACGCGACCGGGAGCGACGACGCCGCGACGGTCGCGTTGTCACCCGGATCGAGTCCGGCGCTCCGGCGGAGCCGCTCGGGGAGGAAGACGGCACGCGTCTGGACGTCGACCGCGACGACCGGGGCGACGACGCGGTGCGACCCCTCGGCGGCGATCGAACCGCCGGGGGCGACGCCGAGGTCGGCGAGGACGGCTTCGGGGAGGCCGACGCGGTCTTCGGGAACCGACGCGGGCGGCTCGCGGACCGGAACGCGCACGCTCATCGTGTCCGGGCTCGCTCGCGGGACGGTCCGGCGGCGACTATCGTCGACAGCATACGTCGATCGTTACGCCCACCGACCACAAAGTAATCACCCCCTAACTGGACAGCCGACTGGAGCCCGGGCGGTCGGTCCACGCCGTCCAAGTCGTCCGACCCGCGGGGGGAGACCCGGACCGCCGGAAGGCAGGCAAGCATTAACCCGTGTCGGTGCGAAGGGCGGAGCATGGCGAACGCTCGGGCGCTCCTCGTCCACCCGGAGGAGGGGAGCGATCGGATTGAGACGGCGCTCGGCGCCGCGGGGTTCGAAGTGACGCGCACTGACACGGCCTCGTCCGCGGTCGCGAAGGCGACGACCGGGGAGTACGACTGCGTCGTCAGCGAGTACGCCCTCGCCGGCGACGACGGGGTTGCGCTCGCGACCGCGATCGAGGAGTCCGACGCGGGCGTCCCGGTCGTGATGTTTACCGAGACGGACGAGGAGGGCGTCCCCGAGGCCGCCTTCGAGAACGGCGTCGACAGGTTCCTCCAGAAGAACGGATCGGCGTCGATCGAACGGCTCGTCTCCGACGTCTCGACGGTCTGCTCGGGGGTGCCGACCTCGGAGCCGCGACAGGACGTGTCCGACCACGAGCCGTCCGCGGGAGAGGTGACGCGGGCCGTCGAGGACGCGCCGATCGGGATCAGCATGAGCGATCCGGACCTCCCGGACTACCCGCTCGTGTACGTCAACAACGCGTGGGAGGAGCACACCGGCTACCCGGTCGAGGAGGCGCTCGGCCGTAACCCGCGGTTCCTCCAGGGACCGGGGACGGACCCGGAGACCGTCGACGAGATCGGAGAAGCGATCGCGAACGAGGAGGAGGCGACCGTCGAGATCCGGAACTACCGGCGCGACGGGACCCCGTTCTGGAACGAGCTGACGGTCGCGCCGATCTACGACGAGGAGGGCGAGCTGGCCCATTACGTCGGGTTCCAGAACGACATCAGCGAGCGGAAGGCGGCGGAGCGGCTCGCCGAGGAGCGCGCCGAGAAGCTCGCGACGGAGCGGCGCTCGCTGGACAGGGTGTTGGGCCGCGTGAACGGGCTGTTCAGCGATATCAGTCGCATCCTCGTCGAGAACCGCGACTCGGGCGTCATCTCGGAGCGCGTGTGCGAGGTCGTCGCCGGCGAACCGGGGTACGCCGGCGGGTGGATCGGCGAGGTGTCGTCCGCGACCGGTCGGCTCGAGATACGCGCCGCGAGCGGCGTGGCGGTCGAGTCGGGCGCGACGTTCGACATCGAGGAGACGCCGGCGGAGGTACGGGAGACGGTCGAGACGGGGGAGCCGCACAGCGGCTCGATAGAGCACGTCGCCGACGGCCCGCTCGAACCGAAGACCGCCGGCGGGCGGCGCCTCCTCGTCGTGCCGCTGACGTACGGAGAGCGGCAGTACGGCCTGTTGGCTATCTACGGCAGCGGCGCGGACGTGCTCGACCGCCGCGAGCGGCGGGTGTGCGAGTCCGTCGGGAAGATGATCGCGAACGGGCTCCACTCCATCGAGACCACGGAGATACTCACGACCGACCGCGTGGTGGAGCTCGTGGTCGGGATCCGCGACTCGACGGCGTCGCTCGCGCGGATCGCAGACGCGGTCGGCGGGGAAGTTGAACACCTCGGGACGACGCGACTCGACGACGACGCCTGCGAACTGTACTTCCGCGCCGACGGCGAGGGCGTCGACCTCGACGAGCTCGCCTCCCTCCCGCTGGTCGAATCGATGCGGACCGTCTCGGAGACGAACGACGGCGTCAGCTTCGCCGTCACCGTCACCGAGTCGCCGCCGCTCACCCAGCTGGCCGATCACGGCGGCGTCGTCGCCGAGGCGACCGCCACGCCGGAGGGAGCGACGCTGACGATAGAGGCGCCGCCCGAGCGCGACGTCCGGTCGATCCTCGACGTGTTCCGCGACGAGTACGAGGGCGTCGAGCTCCGCTCGCGCGTCGAGCGCGAGAGCCGCGACCGGACCGTCGCTGAGTTCGCGGCCGCGGTCGACGAGCGGCTCACCGACCGGCAGCGGGCGGCGCTGAAGACCGCCGAGCTGAACGGCTACTTCGAGTGGCCGCGGCCGGTCGACGGGTCGGAGATCGCGGAGCGGATGGGGATCACCCGACAGACGTTCCACCAGCACCTCCGCGCGGCCGAGCGGAAGCTGGTCGAGGCGTACGTCGATCCCCGGTCAAACTGATGGCCCAGGGGTCTGTGAGCGGGGGTGCCGCCGCATGAGCGACGAGCAGTCGAGCCCGAGCGACGACGGGCCGGACGCGGGCGACGATCCGTTCGCCGCGAGCGACGCGATCGTCGTCGCGGCCGACCCCGAGTCCGTGTTCGCGTTCCTCGACGATCCGGCGAACCACGCGGCGGTCACGCCCGGGCTCACGGACGTTCGGGACGTCGAACCGCTGGCGAACGGCGGGAAGCGCCTCTCGTACACCTACCGGATGGCGGGAGTCGGCATCGACGGCGAGATCGTCCAGACCCTCCACGAGCCGTCCGAGCGCCACGTCTTCGAACTCCGGGGGCGGCTCACCGGCACCATCGACCTCCGGACCGAGCCCGTCGACCGGGGGACGGAGCTGACGTACGCCGCGACGTACGGCCTGCCGGAGAACGCGCTCACGAGGCTCGGCGCACCCGTTGTCCGTCGGTTCAACGAGCGGCAACTCCGGGCGGCGCTGGAGAACGTCGCGGCCGAGTTCGACGGGAACGAGTGACGCTTCGGGAGCGGGCAGCGCGCGGCCGCGGCGCCGCGACCCGGGGACTGCGGGACGGTACGGCGTCGACAGGCGAACTATTAACCGTGGGATGGCCTAACTAGGAGGCATGGAACCGATCACCCTCCAAGCCGGCCTCGGCTTCGGGCTCGTGAGTGTCGGCCTGCTCGCGCTTCTGCTCGTGGTCGTCACGCTCTGGCAGTCGTTCGAGATCGTCGACGCCTACGAGAAGAAGACGCTCACCGTCTTCGGCGAGTACCGCAAACTGCTCGAACCGGGGATCAACCTCATCCCGCCGTTCGTCTCCCGCACGTACCCGTTCGACATGCGGACCCAGACGCTGGACGTGCCCCGGCAAGAGGCGATCACGCGGGACAACTCTCCCGTGACCGCCGACGCGGTCGTCTACATCAAGGTGATGGACGCGAAGAAGGCGTTCCTCGAAGTCGACGACTACAAGAAGGCCGTCTCGAACCTCGCGCAGACCACCCTCCGGGCGGTCCTCGGCGACATGGAGCTCGACGACACGCTGAACAAGCGCCAAGAGATCAACGCAAAGATTCGCAAGGAACTGGACGAGCCCACCGACGAGTGGGGGATCCGCGTCGAGAGCGTCGAGGTCCGCGAGGTCAACCCCTCGAAAGACGTCCAGCAGGCGATGGAGCAGCAGACCTCCGCCGAGCGCCGCCGCCGCGCGATGATCCTCGAAGCGCAGGGTGAACGCCGCTCCGCGGTCGAGCAGGCCGAGGGTGACAAGCAGTCCAACATCATCCGCGCGCAGGGTGAAAAGCAGTCCCAGATCCTCGAAGCACAGGGGGACGCCATCTCGACGGTCCTCCGCGCCCGCTCCGCCGAGTCGATGGGCGAACGCGCCATCATCGAGCGCGGCATGGAGACCCTAGAGGAGATCGGGAAAGGCGAGTCCACCACCTTCGTCCTCCCGCAAGAGCTCACCAGCCTCGTCGGCCGCTACGGCAAGGCCCTCTCCGGCTCCGACGTCCAGGAGATGGAGGGGCTCGACGGGAAGGAGTTCGACGCCGACACGCGGAAGATGCTCGGCCTCGACGACATCGACGAGATCCTCGGCCAGATCGAGGAGTCGGCGGAGATGAACGTCGAGGAGTTAGAGAAGGAGGCCGAGGCCGTGAAGTCGGGCGACGCCGGCGCGAGCATCAGGTCCGCGGACGAGGTCATCCAAGAGATGGACGACGAAGAGGCGGCGGAAGTGGAGAAGGAGCAGTAAATCGGCGCGGAGCGCGGTCAAGGCTGTCGATTCTCCGCGCCGAATTGGATCGAACGAAGTGTTTTTGTCGGGGCGTAGACTACTACTCGGCGTGACAGAGGGGTTCGACGGACGGAAACGCGAGACGCTCCGCCGCTTCGCCGCGGTCGGAGCGGCCGCGCCGTTCGTCGGCACCGCGAGCGCGGACGACGGAAGCGGGGACGCGAACGAGACGCGGGAGGCGATCCGCGGCTACGTGCCGACGACCCCCGGCGCGCACTTCTCGAAGCTCCGCGACGACCTCCGGCTCGGCACCGGCGAGGCGCAGTACCACCTCCGGAAGCTCGAAGAGGCGGGCGAGATCGAGTCGGTGAAGGACGCAGACTACCGGCGCTTCTTCCCCGCCGGGCGCTTCGACGAGACCGACAAGCGGGCGCTCGGCTACCTGCGGCGAGAGACGCCCCGCGGGATGATCCTCGCGCTGTTGCGCGACCCGAGCGCCACCGGCGCCGACCTCGCGGAGGCCCTCGGCGTCTCGCGGCCGACGATAAGCGCGGCGGCCGCCGACCTGGAGGGCGCGGGCCTCCTCGACCGGACCGACGGCTACGCGCTGACCGAGCCGGAGCGGCTGCTCACGCTCGTCGTCCGGTACGCCGACTCATTCGACGCCGAGGCCGTCGCGTTCGCCGACGAGGCGGCGTCGCTGGTCGCGTACGACCCCTGACTTCGGTCAGGCCGTGACCATCCACGTCGTGCCGGAGGAGTACCCCCACTTCTCGACGTCGATATCGGTGGCGGCGTCGACGACCGCGCTCATGTTCGCGCCGACCTCTTTCGCCGAGAGGTCGAGGTCGTTGGCGATCAGCCGCGACTTGAAGTACGTCCGGTCGGACGCGTTCTCGCGGAGGTACCGCAGGATACGCGCCTGTTTCGCGGAGAGGCCGGCCGATTCAGCTGCGACCGCGTCCGGGTGAGCCGTGCTCATACAGCCTTCACGTCATCACCCCGCATAAGCCGGTTGGTAGGTCGGGTTAACACGCCGCAGTCTTGCGGTTTTCTACGGTGAGACGAGCGAGAGTCCCGTCCCAGCAGCGGGTTTGGGTACGGTCTTCGAACCGGGGCGGCGACGCGGACGGGCTCAGTACAGTTCGGCGACGAAGGGACCGAGCGCGCCGCTCACCGCGGCCGCGAGCGCCTCCGCCCGGTCGACGCGACCGTTCGTGAGCGCCCCGACGGCGCCGCCGCGCGTCGCGACGCCGTCGGTGCCGAGGAGGTCGTCCATCACGGGACCGAGTTCCGCCCCGTCGTCGATGCGGGCGGCGACGTTCGCCGGGAGCGCGAGGCTCGGCCCGGCGGCGCGGCCGACGCGGTCGCCGTCGGTCACGGCCGCCCACATGATCAGGAACCGCTCGTCGGCGCCGTCGAATCCCGCGACGCCGCCCTCGATGCCGACGCCGAGGTCGCGGTCGGGTTCGAGCGCCGCGCGGGCCCGGTTCTCCGCGCCCGCGACCGTCTCGGCGTGGCCGGTCGGCTGCTCGCTCACGCGGGAGTCGACCGGGACCGACTCGACCGCGACGCCGGTCGGACCGCCGGGGAGGTCGTCGTCGCCCGCCGACCCGACCGCCAGCTCGACCGCGCGCCGCTTCACCGGGTTGCCGCTGCCGACGCCGACTCGCAGGATCGTCATGTCCGGGCGTCGTCGTCCGGCGCCGAAAACGCCTCGGGATGGAGCAAGCGCGCCAGCCGCTCGACGCCGTCGATCAGGGCGGGGCTCGGCTGGTTCAGGAGGGAGTCGTCCAGGACGTGAACGGGGGCGTCGACCCACTCGCGCCCGGCGACGCCGGCGGGGTCGACGCGGTCGCCGTGCCCGCAGACGTGGACGACGACGTGGTCGGGATCGGCGCGCTCGACGTCTGCGGGCTCCACCTCGCGGGAGCGCTCGCCCGGCTCGGCGAACGGGTAGCGTCCGCCGGCGGCGCGGACGGCGTCGGGGACCCAGTTGCCGGCTGCCATCGGCGGGTCGGACCACTCCTCGCAGTACACGGTCGGACGGCGGCGGTCGGCGACGGCCTCGGCGATCCGGTCGAGTCGCTCGCGGGCGTCGGCCGCGAGGCGCTCGCCGGCCTCGGGGCGGTCCACGTCGGCGCCGCGGGCCGCGAACCCGTCCAACACGTCGTCGAGCGTTGCGGGCTCGCGGTGCGCGACGTCGAGGCCGCGGTCGCGGCAGGCGGCCGCGAGGTCGGCCTGGAGCGCGTCGCTCGTGAGGACGACATCCGGGTCGAGGGCGGCGACGCGGTCGAGGTCGGGGTTCAGCCACCCGCCGACGGCGGTCGGGAGGTCGGAACCGTGCGCCGACCCGGGGTTGGAGCCGTCCGGGAGGTCGCAGTGGGCGGTGACGGCGACGAGGCGGTCGGCCGCCCCGAGGCCGGCGACCGTCGCGGTCGCGCTCGGTGCGAGCGAGACGACACGGGGCGCGGACATGGCGTCCGATCCGGTCGCGGTCGTCTCAACGGTTTCGATCGCCACGCTGACGCGGCGCCGCGGCGGTGATAGCGGCCGCAGGCGGCCGAGGTCGTCCGCGCGTCCCGACCGATCGGGGATCGGCGAAAACGCGTGATAGATCGTGTTCTTTTGTCGAGATCCGAGCGACACGTTCCGGTCGTTTTAAGTTATCTTCTGCCGACGGTAACGTAAGATCGCTCTCGGGCAGTTTCAGTTTCCGGGGGCCACCGAGCTATGAGTGAACGACTACACACACGGGGGAGTCGCTCCCGAACGGAGACGAACGAGGAGGAATCGGAGAACACGGACGAGACGCTCAGCTGCCCGGAGTGCGGCGGGCACGTCATCAACGACGAGGAACACGGGGAGACCGTCTGCAGCGACTGCGGGCTCGTCGTCGAGGCGGACTCGGTCGACCGCGGCCCGGAGTGGCGCGCGTTCGACTCCCGCGAGAAGGACGAGAAGAGCCGCGTCGGCGCCCCGACGACGAACACGATGCACGACAAGGGGCTCTCGACGAACATCGACTGGCGCGACAAGGACGCGTACGGCCGGTCGCTCGGCGCGCGCCAGCGCCAGAAGATGCAGCGGCTCCGCAAGTGGAACGAGCGGTTCCGCACCCGCGACTCCAAGGAGCGCAACCTGAAGCAGGCGCTCGGCGAGATCGACCGCATGGCGAGCGCGCAGGGGCTCCCGGACAACGTCCGCGAGACGGCCTCGGTCATCTACCGACGCGCGCTCGACGAGGACCTGCTCCCCGGTCGCTCCATCGAGGGCGTCTCCACCTCCTGCGTGTACGCCGCCGCCCGGATGGCCGGCGTCCCGCGCAGCCTCGACGAGATCGCCGACGTGTCGCGCGTCGAGAAGGCTGAGATCGCGCGGACGTACCGCTACGTCGTCCGCGAACTGAAGCTCGAAGTGAAGCCGGCCGACCCCGAGCAGTACGTCCCCCGGTTCGCCTCCGACCTCGAACTGAGCGAGGAGTCGGAGATGCGCGCGAAGAGCCTCCTCCGCAACGCCAAGGAGAAGGGCGTCCACTCGGGTAAGTCGCCGGTGGGCCTCGCCGCGGCCGCCGTCTACGCCGCCGCGCTCCTCACGAACGAGAAGACGACGCAGGCCGCCGTCTCGGAGGTCGCCGACATCTCCGAGGTCACCATCCGGAACCGGTACCACGAGCTGCTGGAGGCCGAGGACGGCCTCGTCGCGTAAGCGGACGCTTTCCCCGCCGACCCGACCGACCCCCACGCCGTTCTACCCCGACCAGCTAAGTCCCCGCCCGCGGTACGCCCGCGTATGTTCGAGGAGTTCGTCCTCGCGGCGAGCACGGCCGACCTCTCCGAGGAGCCGCGGGCCCGCGACCACGCCGACGCGGTGGAGTTCCGGATGGACCTCGCGGACGCCCCGCGCGACCAGCTGGCGAGCTACGACGGCGAGCTCCCCCTGCTCGTCACGAACCGGGCGTCGTGGGAGGGCGGCGAGGCCGACGGGCTCGCGCGCTACGACGCGCTCTCCGACACGGTCGCCCGCGACGCGGTCGCCGCGGTCGACGTGGAGCTCGCCGCGCTGCGCGGGACGCACCCGGACCCGGCCGAGGAGTCGCACGCGACAGCGCTGCGTGACGCGGCCCGAAGGGAGGGGGTGGCGGTGGTCGCGTCGGTCCACGACTTCGAGTCGACGCCCGAGCCGGCCGCGCTGGTCGACCTGCTCGCCGACGCCGCGAGCGAGGGCGACGTGGGGAAGCTAGCGACGACCGCGACCGCCCCGGCGGACGCGCTGGCGATGCTCGAGGCGACCCACGAGGCGACCGTCGCTGGCCATCGGGTCGCGACGATGTGTATGGGCGAGCCGGGGCGTCACACCCGCGCGGTCGCCCCGGTCTACGGCTCGAAGATCGGCTACGCGCCCGTCGACCCCGCGGAGGCGACCGCGCCGGGGCAGTACCCGCTCGCGACGCTCCGAACCCTCGTCGACAGGCTTCGAGGCGGCGAGCCGGGCGCGTAGAGGCGGTGAGCCGGGCGCGTAGAGGCGGTGAGCCGGACGCGTAGGGACAGCAAACCGGGCGCGCGTAGGGGCGGACACTTTTCACGCCCGCCGTCGAACTACGGCGGTGAGATGGCCCTCATCGGATCGGATCAGTCGTCGGTGGTCTCCGCGTTCGGCCTCCTCGTCGCCCTCGTCGCGGTCGTCGGCACCCGATTCCTCGGGTGGGAGTGGGGGTCCGGCCGACTCGTCCCGACGCTCGTCGGCGTGGCGGTCACCGGGGTCGCCGTCGCGGTCGTCGCCGGGCGGGTACTGGACTGAACGCGGCGACCGCGTCGCCGTCGCGCACGTCGATCCGGTCGCCAGGCCCGGCTCGCCGCGTCGCCGACCGGCCGACGCGCCCGGGACGGAGCCAAACCGCTTTACGACCGCCCGCGTAAGTGTCGTCAATGGCGACGTGCGACGAATGCGGGGAGTACGAGAACCTCCCGTACCAGTGTAAGCGGTGCGGCCAGACGTTCTGCGCCGAGCACCGACTGCCCGAGAACCACAACTGTCCGGGCCTCGCCGAGTGGGACGACCCCGGCGGGGTCTTCGACAGCGGCTTCGACGAGAGCGTCGAGGGCGGGGCCGCGGGCGGCGCCGCCCGCG
>NZ_NHNZ01000122.1:0-3551 GCF_002727095.1 Halorubrum sp. C191
TTAGCTGACAGTATGAATCGGGTGCCGTCTGGTAATTAGAGGAATGAGACGGGTGAATTAGAAGCTAATTACGAACCCCGCCTAACTCGCTCCCGTCTGGTAATTACGGAACTAATTACGGCCTTGTCGAATCCGGCTGCCGTCTGGTAATTAGCGGTGAGATAGGACAGTCGATGATCGGAATCGAGAGGTAATTACAGAGGGCCCCAATCGGGTTGCCGTCTGGTAATTACTGAACTAAATACCTGCCCCCGCAAACCCGTTGCCGTCCGGTAATTACGTGGGTTCCCCCTTGGTCGGGGAGTCATGCTCTGGCGGTTAACACGATCGCCCCCAATTCTACTGCCATGTGGTAATTACCGAACTAATCACTACCCCCTGCGAATCGGCTCCAGTCTGGTAATTAGTGGTGTAGATACCCACCGAAATACATAGAGTATGTGGTAAGAGTGGCGATCAGAATAGCACTATCGAGCTGCTGATAACGGTCGAGTGTCGCGTCGGGTGTGGTGCGTGCTGCGTGTGAGCGTGCCGGCGTGAATCTGCGTTCGGTTGTCGACGAACCTGCTTTCGAGATCGGTGCGGAGTAGCTCGTGTAGACGGTCGGGTGGCCGCGAGATTTTCATTTGTTAGTCTTCAGTTGAGGGTCGGGGGGCCGTGGTCCATTCGTGAGCCATTTTTGTTTCGACAGTCGGGGGGTCGTTTTCCATTTGTGAGTCATTTTTGCGTCGACAGTCGGGGGGTCGTTTTCCATTTCCGCGTTAGGAATCACTGAAGCGGGAAAATCGGTAGCAGAAACTGATCGCATCTCGCTGGGTTGAAACAGTGACTCGATGATATCACTCTCGGAAGTGTGATTCCGAGTTTGAGGGATTCGATGGTGATGAGCGAGTATGGGACACGCTTCTTGTACCTCAACGGCCAGTGGATAGTGAGCCTGAAGAGAGTCGTCCAATAGTTTTGCGTCGAGAGTGAGATAGGCGTGGGTTAGGAGTCGTGTGGGAGATGGCCGGGGGTGCTAGTGTATTTAGGAGTGGGTTAGTGTGGGGCGGGCGTGTTGTTTGTCTGGAACTTCGGCCTGACGGTGTCTACATTCATCGGGCTGAGTGTCTCTTTCACCACGGTCAGTTTCATTCTGAACGTGGTCTGCCATTATATACGGAGGACAGGTGATTCGCGAGTATAGATTATCTTCTGCGACGGTGAGTTACGTTTCAAAGTAATCTGGGGGTGGGTTGTAAGTCGGTTCTTTATTTTAGTCATATATTGATGAATATCACGAAGGTCGACGACATCAATATCAGTTAGACGGTTTACTTTTGCGCGCAGTTCCTTGCTCGTTATCTGGCCATCCTGAATGAGTGTCCATAAGATATCGCGAAAGATGGACTCCAAGACTTGTTGCTCTTCGCTCGTTCCAGATTGACAGACACGTGAAACTACGGTCGAGACATCATCGGTACCGAATTCGATCGAGAGTGATGACGGCTTTGGGAACACTTCATTAGTAGTAGCATCGTGCTGACTACAGTTGGTAACTGAGGACACTAATTCCGCTGGCTCATACGATTCAACCAGATCTTCAGCTGAAACATGAGATGAGTCAACGGCAGCACTGCGGTACAACCCTCGATGTACACGATCAACGTGTCCTTCATCCTGAAGATGTCGTAGTCGTTGACTCACGTATGACTGGTTTCGGTTGAGTTCATCGGCTAAATATCGGGGGGTACATCGCCCCTCTCTGAGCTTTGCTAAAATCAGCTGGTCAGTCTTGTTCAAATCCATCTGAGTACCACCATGGCGTGAACTAATGACTAATTAGATGTTAGATATTGTGGTCTCGTAATGTCATATAACACATTGTTAGAAACGGGATAGAAGACCTAGAAACACCGACAATCTGCTGTGTTGATCCGATAGAAAGCCGCTATATTATGCGAGTGTGAACTAGGACATGGGACGTAAGAGACTGACCGCCACTTTTCGACGGAGCACGTTGTATTGGCTAATCGTACTTCCGAGATTTAACCCTAGTTGAGGTCAACATCGTACCGTAGGCTGATCCGTATTTGCCGCAATTTGGTAACGCCGTCGGACAGATACACCAGTCTCACCGTTTTTGAGGAAGTATTTGAGCAACTGATCGCCATGATGATCGAGTATGACTCTGGAAGTATTGCCGACGTAGTTGGGACTGTGTCAACGGCTGCGCTTGAGCGAGATCCGGCGCTTCTACGTAGAAACACGGAAAGGGGCCGTTGAGTTGTACCCACAGCGAATTAACTACGCCAACTAGGACTCAGATCGCTGGACGGCGGCAGGTGTACAAAATGTAAAATCGTCTTTCCGCAGCTCTACACAAGAGCGACCCAGATTAACCAACATTGTCACTTCACCGCCCGGATTGTAGTTAAGATTGACCGCGTCCCGTCGGGCGTCCTGACAGTTCGGTGCGTCAGACACGTTGCTGGCGGTTTACCTATCGGATCGAACACGCCCGACTGCGTCGACATCGGGTGTCGGTCGCGCCGCCAAAGTGGCTCCACACATCAGTATAACGTGGATCTCCCGACTTCTGGTACTGTCACCTTATGTAGCATCTCGACCTAATTACGGACCTGAGTATACATAAGGTCAATCGCCACCTCGGCGCTCTCGCGGTCGACCGACATCCTCGACCGCACACCCGGTCTCCTCGGGCAGTCTCTCGCCACAGCCAACGCCGAGATTCAGACCGCCGAGAGGGCCCTCCCGGCGTACACCCCGCTTTTGCGTCCGTTGAACCCCGCTTTTGCGCCGAGCAGCGCAACACCGACGCATGGGTTTTGCGCTAGGAATCGACGATCGTCGCCTCACCCCGCTTTTGCGTCGACCTCTTGTTTATTTTTTCATACACTACTAATGCGAATTCACGAAACTTCTTATAGAGATATATCCGAGATAGGTTCAGTCGATGTGATCGACTGAAACTGTGGCGCAGACAGTCTCCACGCCCTTATAGTGATTACTGCGAGTCTTTACCGCCGTGACGATCCGCATCGGCACTGAGGGCGACTGAATCAGCGTCCCTCGACCCCGCCTCTGAGACTATTCGTAGTAATCACTATCAACGGCTCTGACCGCATCTGGTGTGGCCGCTGTGACTGGAAAACCACGTACACGCGAGGGACACCCTTCTACGATTCGGAACTCACCCCAGGTGAGTTCCTCATCGCCTTCATCCTCTACGCTGATACACTCCTCAGCATTACCCAAATCGCTGAACTCCTCTCACCGTGTTACACGACGCTTCACGACCAGCTCAGAGAGTTTGAAACCGCGTTCTGTCGGGGATTTCCGACTGTCTGGGAGCGCATCTCCCAGACAGTCGATGGGCCAACACAGGTCGATGAAACACAGCAGGTGTGTTCGGGCTTCAAAGGCCAAGATCCGCCGCGGGAGGGACTCAACCGCGGCGGGTCGCCCGAGGGTGGACGTACCCGCTGGACAGGGAATCAGGGTGACGAACTGACGCTCGTCGCGGCGTGCCGCGACGTGCTTCGCGTGGT
>NZ_NHNZ01000100.1:0-1031 GCF_002727095.1 Halorubrum sp. C191
AACAAGACCGTGGCAGGCATCTCACGCGAAGTCCTTCCAGCTGGAGACAAACGCGCTCTCAACAAATTCCTCACCGAGTACGACTGGGACGAACAACAGTTCAACCACGAACGCCTCGAAGAACTCCAAAAACACGGTGAAACACGCTGGTCGAAGGATGGCTACATCATCCTCGACGACACGATCACCCACAAAGCCGGGGACGAAGTCCCCGGCGTCGGCCACTTCTACGATCACGCTGAAGATGACACTGTCTGGGGCCAAGACCTCATCTACGCCTTCTACGCTGACGACAAAACCGCCTACCCACTCACCTTCCGACTCTACGAAAAACAGGACGACAATGACCAAGACCACGACACCAAGTACGATCTCGCCCGCGAGATCGTCACCGAACTCGAAGACGAGGTAGGTGTCCCGGCGGACACCTACCTCTTCGACTCGTGGTTCGCCCACGATTCTGGCCTTCCTGAACTCATCGAATCCTCCGAGAAAGACTGGATCGGCCCGCTCCGGAGCAACCGACAGGTGACCTACGGCGGCGAAGAGATCCGCGTCGATGCGCTTGCAGAGCGCATCGACACGGTTGAACGCGACGTCGAAGACGAGACCTACCACATCTGGACAAAGAAGCTTCCCGTCTCCCAACTGGGAGACGTGAAGCTGGTGCTCGCTGAGAAAGAAACTGACGAAGAAGACGAAGAGAACCCGGTCAAGTACCTCGTCACGAACAAGATCGACGCACCGACCGAGCACATTATTCGCTCCTACGGGATGCGGTGGCGCATCGAAACGTTCTTCGAGGACTCGAAGCAGGATCTCGGCTTGGGAGACTGCGAGATGCAGACCGACGAAGGTGCCAGTCGGCACTGGCACCTTCTGATGGCTGCCTACAGTCTCGTCCGTCTTGATCCCGAATCGAGCGCCTTGGGGACGGTTCGCTCGAAAGCGTCATCGCTTCGAGCGAACCTCGAACACTCGCTGAAAGAAGCCGTTTACAACCTTCTCTCGTGGGTTCGAGACAACGATGA
>NZ_NHNZ01000125.1:0-42433 GCF_002727095.1 Halorubrum sp. C191
CATAGTTTCAGAGAGTACCCGACGGTACTTATATGGTCGGGAGTCAGTCGGTCGAGGTGTGGTGGTTGTGTCGTCCCATGTCGGTTTCCTCCCCGACCTACTCGCTCACTCCGTTCGCTCCTTGAGGTCGGGGGCTCCACCTCGAAAATGCTGATCTCCGAGCGGTGACCGTTCGGGACGCCCTCGATCCCCGTGCGACGGACTCGATATCGCGGCGCACGCTCGTGAAAACGGGTACGTGGTGTTGACCGCAGATGACGACTTCTTCGAACAATCCGACCAGTGCGGATGTCTCTACTTCGACCAGGTCGACCAACCGCCCGTTGGCGACGTGCTGACTGCTATCCGCCGGATCGACGACGCGTACGCCGATCGAACGGCGATAGTCGAGGTCGTACCAGATGGGTGGATCTGAGCGGCGGACACGACCTCACTGTGACCGGTGTCGTGGGCGGCCCCGGCTGCGCGCCCGCCTCCGTCAGGGGCCGTCGACTCCCACAGCTCGCCCACCCTGTTGTCGGCCTACGGAAGCACGGAATTCCCGATGACGCGTGTGAGATCCGATACGGACGGCCGAACGACGACGGCAACCATGCTGACGCTTGGAAGTGGGTGGAAGTGATCCCGTGAGTCAATAGACGACGTGATCTCCAACCCATTCCCTCTTCGCGATGGGATCAGGACACATTTCACGCAGGGAAGCGACCACCTCGATATGCGTATTCTCGTCACCGGCGGGGCCGGCTTCATCGGCGGCCACCTCGCGGAGGCGTTCCTCCGCGACGGCCACGACGTGACTGTCCTCGACAACCTCGAACCGTTCTACGACGTGCGGCTCAAAGAGCACACCCTCGACATCCACCGCGAGGTCGCGAGCGAGCACGACGGGTCGTACACGTTCCGCGAAGGAGACGTGCGCGACGCGGAGACGGTCCGGGAGGTCGTCGCCGACGCCGATACCGTCGTCCACCAGGCGGCCCAGGCGGGCGTCCGGACGAGCGTCGCAGAGCCGCGGAAGGTGACCGACATCAACGTGGGCGGGACGGTGACGCTGTTGGAGGCCGCGAAAGAGGCCGCCGTCGAGCGCGTGATCCTCGCGAGTTCGTCGTCGGTGTACGGGAAACCGGAGTCGCTCCCCTACGAGGAGGACCACCCGACCGAGCCGGTGAGCCCGTATGGCGTGACGAAGCTGACCCAAGAGCATATGGCGCGTGTCTACACAGAGCTCCACGGGTTGCCGACCGTCTGTCTGCGCTACTTTACGGTGTACGGCCCGCGGATGCGACCCAACATGGCCATCTCGAACTTCGTCTCGCGATGCGTGAACGGCGAGCCGCCGGTGATCTACGGCGACGGCCAGCAGACGCGCGACTTCACGTACGTAGCCGACGTGGTAGACGCGAATCGGACGCTGTTAGAGTCGGACGCCGCTGACGGCGACGTGTTGAACATCGGGAGTTCGGACAACATCTCGATTCAGGAACTGGCCGAGACGGTGCGAGACCAGTTAGCGCCCGAACTGGAGATCGAGTACGAGTCCGCCCGTGAGGCCGACGCCGAGCACACGCACGCCTCCGTCGAGAAGGCTGGTGAGGTGATCGGCTACGAGCCCTCACGGACGATCGCGGAGGGGGTTGGGGAGTTCATCGAGTGGTATCAGGCGAACCGCGAGTGGTACGAACCGTTAGTGCGGGAGTCGTAGTTGAATTCCGCTTTCGTCCGGGCCGTTAAAACTCGACGCAGACGGGCGCCTCGGGCCTGTATTCGTCGGGGGAACCGCCGCCTCGTTCGCCGAGAAAGACGATAGCGTCGAGTTCCCCGCGTGTGAACCGTGCTTCGTACGACCAGTGAAATCCGTCTTCGATGTCGTCGTTCCGCCCGTGAAACTCGAAACTGCCGTGCATATTGTGATCGAGCCAGAACTCCTCGTCGACGGTCCGAGAGTCCGGCGCTCCAAGACCGATTCCACGTTGGATGCGGTCATCCGGGTCGGCGTCATCACAAAATGAGACGTACTCGTCCCATGATTCAAAGCCGTGATCGGCGGCCACCGCCTGCTTTTCCGCAGGCGTTTTCTCACGGAACTCCCGCTCGCGTCGCAGGAGTCGTCCGTCTGCGGTCAGCTTGTACGCTTGTATGGCTGGCCGACCGATCTCTTTCGTCTGCCACCCGATATCGGACGGACTGGCGTCGGCGGGAAACTTCGGCAACCTGACGCCGTCTGCGACCAGCACGTCGTCGTACAGGCCCATGCTAGGGTGTTATTGAACGCCGACAGACAAAACACTCTCCCAACTCGATACGGCTGTCTCGACGGTCCGCCGGTGATGGACAGGGACGACCAGCAGACACGTGACGTCACGTATGTAGCCAATATGGCGGATACGAACCGGACGCTGCCAACAGCAACGTGGTGAACGTCAGGAGTTCGAACAACGCCGGCGCTGAAACTGTGGGCGGCCTTCTTGTACTGAAACCCGGAGAACGATCGCCACAACGGACCCGAACAACTATTATGAACACGATAATATTATCGCACGCATAATGATAAACAGAGAAACTGAACTCGAATGGCTCACGTCGCATCTCTCACGAGCCGAGCGACAGCTCCTCGTCGTATACGGGCGACGGCGGGTAGGGAAGACGACGCTGGTGACGACGGCGCTCGACGCACTCGAAGACACGTCAGTCTACTATCTCTGTGACGAGCGGGGCGCAACGCACAACGCTCGGCGATTCGCGGCACAGTGCGCTGCTGCGTTGGACGATATCACTCCGGATGTCGACGGGTTTGTCGAGGCGTTTCAGTATCTCACGGCGCGCGTCGACGAGCCGTGCGTGGTAGCGTTAGACGAGTTCTCGTATCTCGTCGACGAGGACGACACGATCCCGTCGGTGTTTCAGACCGTTGTCGACGACGTACTCGCAGGAACGGACGTCTCGCTCGTGTTGTTGGGGTCATCGATTTCGATGATGGAGGAGGGCGTGTTGAGCTACGAGAGCCCGCTGTACGGGCGCCGAACCGGACAGTGGAAACTCGCCCCGCTCTCGTTCGCGGACGTTCGCGCGTTCTTCCCGGAAGACGATCTGGAGACGCAGATCCAGCTGTATAGTGTGCTTGGAGGCGTTCCCGCGTATCTCGAACAGTTCGATCCAGGACTGAGCCTCCTCGAGAACATCGAGCAATCCATCCTCTCGAAAGGTGAGTTCCTGTACGAGGAGCCGGAGTTTCTGTTACGCCAAGAGCTCCGTGAGCCCGCGACGTATATGGCGATCCTCGAAGCCATCGCCGGTGGCGCGACACGCGTTACCGAGATCGCCAACGAGATCGGCCGCGACGCGAGCAGCCTCTCCCGGTATCTCCAGAATCTCACGCAGTTGGCGATCCTCGAGCGGGAGCATCCAGTCACAGACCCCGATGGCCGGGGACTGTATCGGTTGACGGACGATTTTCTCCGGTTCTGGTTTCGGTACGTGGCACCTAATCGGGGAACGCTTGAACAGGGGCGGACGGCACCGGTTCGATCGGCGATCGCCGAGACGCTCCCAACGCACACGAGTCGGACCTTCGAAACGGTGTGCCAGCAGGCGGTCCGGACGCCGGGGTTTCCCGTCTCTTGTTCACGCGTCGGCCGCTGGTGGTACGGCGGCGAGGAGATCGACATTGCTGGAGTCAATCGAGAGACTGAGACCTTGCTTCTCGGGGAGTGTAAGTGGACCACGGAACCAGTGGGTCCCGGGGTATTTGACAAACTCACGGCGCTCGAATCGGAGGTCCGGTGGCAAGGAACCGACCGAGAGGTGCGGTACGCGCTCTTTTCGCGGGGCGGCTTCACGGACGAGTTACAGGCCGTGGTCGACGATCGTTCCGACGCGTCGTTGTATGGGATCTCAGAACTCGCGACGCTGTTCGAATCCCAGCGGTGAGCGGACGGTACTCTGCGATCCGAGTTTCCTCAGAGAGACGATTCCAGAAGGAGTCACTCGGGCCGCGGCATCGCTTCGAGTTCAGCGATCTCACCGGTCTTCTCCACGCGAGCGTACTGCCGCTGCCAGGCGTCCGCGGGGAACAGGTCATTCCGATCGAACAGCGCTCGCGCCTGCGGGGTGAGCTGGTAGAACTTGTACGGGTACCCGCGCACCCGATTCCCCGGCTCAACGACCAGTTCCGCGACGACGCCGACATCTTGTAACACTCCAAGGTGGCGACGGATCGCGTCCTCGCCGAGCGCGGGGTTCATGTACTCGAGCTCCCGGACGCTCGGGGCCCCCTGTGGGTGGCCGACAATGTCGGCGATTAGGTTCGCGCGGGTCTGATCTGTCACCTTCTGGAGCGCGGTCCACGTCTCGAACGTCGTCGCGACGACCTCCTCGTCCACCATCTAGATGTCTCCTCTCGCAAGCCGATCGATGAACTCGCGCCGGTCCCGTTCCCGATCGGCGGCAGTTCGCTCGTATTCGGCGTCTATCTGCTCACGGTAGGCGGTGAGCTCTCGTTCGTCACCGACCAGCCGAACTCCTTCCCGGAGGGCTGCGCGTGCGATCGGAAGGGGAAGGTCTTCGATGTCGCTTACGTCGACGAAGTCGTCCGCATACCCTTGGAGATCCGTATCGATACGGTTCCGTCGACGGAAGCGTTCTTTCGGGGATAGCTCCTCGGGGAATCGAAGGACGACGTCGACGTCGGACGAGTCGTGTGTCTCTCCCCGGACTCGGGAGCCGAACAGAACCGCGAAGCGGACATCTGTCGTCGCGAGATATCGGCGGAGCGCCGCCACGTCCACGCCGTCGGTCGCCGACCCGTCGTGATTCGACTCCACCATGTCGCGTTCCTACGTGCCGGGCGACAAAACCGTTTGTGAATATCACGGTCGCCCGGCGGCTCGGAATCGATCGGCCGTCGAGCCGCGAGCCATGAGAAGTCACAGGAAGCGATAGTCCCGTCGATGAAGTCAGGTGACCAGCGGTGGCGTCTCGTGACATGGACGTGGTCATCCCCGCCGCAGGCCGAGGGAGTCGACTCGGCGAGCTGACGGCGGACCGACCGAAGGGACTCGTCGACGTGGCGGGCCGACCCCTCCTCACGCGCGTCTTCGAGACGGCAGTCGACGCCGGGGTCGGCCCGCTGGTCGTGGTACGAGGCGGCCCAGATCGTCGAGCGGTTCGGCGACGCCTTCGAGATGAAAACATCACTCGGATAGCACCTCAACGACGTCATCAACAGTAAACAGACCGAGGTCGTCTCTCTCCTTGGCTGCTTCCTCCAGTGACGACGCGAACCCGCTTCGGCTGAACAGTGCGTACTCGTAGTTCACGTCGCCGTCGGTCGGCGCCCACTCAATCTCGGGTACCTCCTGTTCGAGCTGTGCGAGAACATCGTACCCCATCGGTTGCTGCTGGAACTTCGCTTCCCCGACCAGTAACGTGTCGCCGTTCGTCGGGGCCACGATATCGATCTCGCGTCCGTCGGTGTCCCACCAGTGACCCGGAGATTCCGTGAACGTGTACACATCCCCGTACTCGTAGAGGAGTGCCCGCTGACAGAGACGTTCGAACGACGAGCTGACGAAGTCCGGGAGGTGTGGTTCGACGAGTTCGTCGTACGCATCCGCCCCGAACACTTCGTACCGGGACGAACGACCGTGGACGAACCGGAACCAGAACGCGAACAGTTGGTCCCGGATCCGATATCGGCTGTTCCGACTCCGGGAAGGATCAACGGTGACTGGGTACTCCTGCTCGATTATCTGGAGCTCTCGCAGGCGGGAGAGGTAGTAACTCGCACTATTGGCGTTGATGCCGGCAGCCTGAATGATCTCGTTTCGCTTGTGGTTCCCCTCCGCCATCGCTTTCAGTACGGCAAAGTACCGATCCACCTCGTCCAATTCCCGGTACAGGACATCCTCGGGCTCCTCGTGGAGGCCACCATCACGGAGCAGCAAGGTTTCCGTAATGTTCCCTTTGAGTGACTGCGTGTCGTCTACAGCCCGGAGGTATTCCGGCGTCCCTCCGAAGACACCGTACGCGATCACCTGCTCAGCCGGCGCGTAGTTCGGGAAAAAGGTCATCGCGGCACCGAACGGTAACGGGCCGATCTCGAGTTTCCCGTTCGGTCGTTTCGAGATCCGGCCATACAGTGGTGAGCTCCCGTCGATCGCGATCTCGTGTATCATCCCGATCGCCGAGCCAGTCAACACGAAGGTCGTGCCCGTATCGGCAACGTTGTGATCCCAGAGCCGCTGAATGAGAGAGGGGAGCGCGTCGTTTTCGTCGACGAGATACGGGAACTCGTCGAGAATCACGATCGCATCCTGTTCGGCAAGATGCGTGAGAACGTTCTCCCAGTCTTTCCGAATCCGGTTGATCCCCGGAAACACCGTTGCAGCATCAGCGATGAAGGAGTCGAGTTGCTGCTCTGTCGTCCCGTGTGCAGCCTGATGATACACCGCGTCATCACGATCTTCGATGGATTTGACGACGAGTGCTGTCTTCCCCATCCGTCGACGTCCGTAGACGACGCTCAACTCCGCAGAATCACTTTCATATAACTCGTGGAGCCTGTCGAGTTCCCGTTCTCGGTTGACGAACGTGGGCATGCGCTCACCGTCGGCTCCCCAGTATATAAAACGCACAGATAACGTAGTTTAGACTATCGTAGTTGAGACTACAGTAGTCTTGGCTACTGCAACTGGGAATATGCGATCAGGGCCTGCTCAAGATGTTGCTGTCAACGAGCGCCATCTGCCGGCCTACTCGCGAAACGTCTCTAGCCGGTCCTCCCGAGAGGAGTCGTCCAGAAAGCCGGCGTCGCGGTTGATCCCACGATCCGCGAGTTCCGCTTTGAACGCCTCCGCGGAGACGCCGGCGAGCTCGGCCGCCCGGTTGAGGCTCACGGTGCCGGTTCGATACTTTTCGACCGCGAGCGACAATCGAAGCTCCGGACGCCGACGCAACAGCTCACGGACGGCCTCCTCGACCACGGCGTCGGTGTCGTCGTAGCCGCCGGCGGCTGCGATGGCGTCGAGATCCTCCGCGAGCCCGGACATATAACCTTCTAGGTCGGAGCCATGGATAAATACTCTGCCACCTCGGATCGACTGCCGCGTTCCGGGACGACCCTCGTGGACATGTTTGGTGACGCCGATTCCGAGTTGTGCGAGTTGCCTGTCCCCCTCGATTTGAGAGACCGACGACTTGAGATGGCTCGTGAGTGCCGGTCCGCTTATGGATACGGTCATGCCCGCCGCCGGGTGCGGCAGTCGACGCGGCGAGCTGACAGCGGACCGACCGAGGGGACTCGTCGAGGAGAGCGACCCCTCCTCGCGCACGTTTTCGAGACGTCGATCGACACTGTGGTCGACGAGTTGGCCGGTGTCGCCTGTATTTAAACCGGGATAATCCGCCCAAGAAAGTTTTATTACGTGTTGGACCGCACAGTACCGTATGGAAGATCCGGGTTCGGATATTCAAGCCGGCACCGACGAACGGGTGCCGAACTTCGATGCGTTGACCCCGCCGGAGGAGGTCGTTCGTGGTGATCGAACACGGGACGACTTTTTCGATGCCGTGCTCGGACTCAACGATCCGGCGACAGCAGGTGAAGTTGCCGAGCGTGCGGGACACGGGGTCGACGCCGCACGTGAATACTTGGACTGGTTCGAACGGATGGGCATCGTCATGAAGGTCACAGATTCGCCAGCTACCTACGAACGGAATCAAGAGTACCTGAACTGGCGACGCGTCCAAACGCTTCGACGCCGGTACACAACTGAGGAGTTACTCGACCTGTTGCGGTCGGAATCAGAGCGGGCGGACGCACTCGCAGTTGAATTCGACGCCGAGTCCCCGACGGGCGTCTCGATCACACAGTACGCTGCGGACACCGACCAGTCCATCGAGGCGGTCTGGGAGCAACTCTCGTCATGGGAAACCGCTCTGCGCCGTGTGTCTCTCCTCGAACGAGCACTCACTCCCACGTCCGGCGACGCCTCGGATCTCGAATCCGCGGCATGACTGCCGGTCGCGGGGACGAGACAGGGGGTTCGATTTCTGGTGGACCGATCGATTTCGACCGGCTAGAAGTCATCCGCGAGCGTCTCGCGACGGACAATCGGTTCACCGAAGTCAATGACCAGCCTGGCTTTGCGCCCGAACGGCTGGTCTGTCAGTACGATCAACGATTATACCCAGGGCGGGTTCGGAGTGCCCGTCTAGAGATTGTCTGGTTCGAAAACGGGGATTTCTCGCTTCACTATCACGAAGCGCACGGGACGGGGGCGTTCAATCATCGGTGGGATAGGCATCCGTCCGGGCACAACGCCCGTGACCACATCCATCCGGGACCGGACGCACCGACACCCGGCGACGATATGACACACCCGACCGACTGGCGTGACGTCTTCTCGACGGTGCTTTCGGAGATCGAAGCCCGCCAACGTGGCTTCTGGACCGGGTAGTCCCGTCGATGGGGTTCGGCGATCGGCGTGTGGCGTCTCGCGTATGGACGCGGTCAGCTAGGACGAGGCCGCCTCGATCGTCCCCTGACCGCGCCAAGCACCGCAGGAACGAGGCGCGCAGCTGTGGTCGCGGGTTCTTAAGTGGCCGAGGGATTTCCGCACAACGGCCATCTCCTGACCTAGATCAGCCGCATCAAGTCGCCCGAATCGTCACCGATGATGTCTTCCAATCCGTGAACCGCGATCGTGTCTGTGTATCCTTGCGCCCGGACGGCGTTCTCGATGCCCTTCTTAGCAGGCTTGTCGTCTGTGAGGACGATAACACCCGCCGTTGAACGGTCTCTGACGCACTGGATTGCTAACCCGGCCAGAATCGCATCCGTTTTTTCGACCTCGTGTTCGGGCTGATCGGTTTCGTTCGCAATAGTTCGTTTGGCGATATCACTCGCGGCGACAGCATCACCATCCGTCGGTGAGGGGGCATCAATGATCGTTGCCCAACCCTCGTCGAGTGCCGTTCGGACGCGGTCCGTTTCTGGTCCTCCAAGTTCACCGATCACGCGCCTAGGGAGTTTACGGAATGCAAGGGGAATGCCCCGGGGCTTGATCCCGGGGTTGAATCCGACACTCTGTGACACAAACCATTAAGCGGACACATCGCTAATCAAGAGACAGCGATGGAGTACAGTCACCGCTACCCTGCATATCCGACACAAGCGATAGCGGCTGAACTGGAATACCACATCGACGTTCATCGCCAAGCGTACAACTACACTCTGTACGAGTATGAGAACGTGGACGCCGACACCATCGGATCCGCGTACAAACACCACTACCGACTCCCCGACTGGAAAGACGAGTTCCCCATCTTCTCAGAAGTCAACTCGAAGGCTCTGCAACGAACAGTCACACGGTTCTACCAGAACCTCGGAGGACTCACCGAGCAAAAGGAGAACGGACGGAAAGTTGGGAAACTCAAGTGGAAGTCACCTCGGGAGGCCCAGAGTATGACGTACTCGCAGTCCGGCTTCGAACTCAAAAACACGAGTGGCCGACACGCGACACTCTGGCTCTCCAAGATCGGTGACATCAAAATCCGCTATCACCGCGACATCCCGAATGAAGCGGACATCAAAGAAGTCACGATCAAAAAAGAGACAACCGGCGAGTGGTTCGTCTCCTTCGGCCTCGAAACCGACGACGCTGGCCTGCCCGAGAAGCCCGACGTGGACTCACTTGACGCGAGTAACAGCGTTGGAATCGACCTCGGTATTCTCAACTACATCCACACTTCGGATGGCAAGACCGTGGACTGGCTTGATCTTGAAGACGAGTACGAACGACACCAGTGCGAGCAACACAAGTTGTCTCGCAAGGAGAAGGGGTCGAACAACTACGAGAAGCAACGTCGGGAAGTAGCGAAGGTGAAGCGTCACATTCGTCGGAAAGTGCTGGACTACCAGCACAAGATCACGACGTGGCTCGTCCGTGAATACGACGCCGTGTTCGTCGAGGACTTGAACGTGAAGGGGATGCTCGAACAGTCGCACAACGCCCGCAACAAGCAGGATGCGGCGTGGCGACAGTTCATTAGGCTCCTCGAATACAAGGCCGACCTGTACGGCTGTCACGTCAAGCAGGTTGAACCCGAAGGGACGACCAAAGAGTGTGCGTCGTGTGGTGTTGAGACTGCGAAGCCAATCTGGGTCAGGGAACATTCCTGTCCGAGTTGTGGGTTCGAGTGTGACCGTGACGCGAATGCGGCGATGAATATTCTGCAACGTGGTTTTTCTGAGCTAGGGCTGGAATGGCCCGAAGACACGCCTGTGGAGACTGCGCTCTCTACGGACACCACTACGGTGTCTGCAAAGCGCGTCGTGGAAACAGGAAGCCTCGGGGCTTGACCCCGAGGCGATTCACAGACAACGCCAGCATTTTGCACTGCACTCCGGAAGCGCTGATACTGAGGATTCGAAGGACTGCCGATTGCGTAGATAATATTCGCGTCGACAAGGATGTCCTGGTCAGCAGAGAATGGTGTGTCGGCGTCCATTCGACCGACTCACCTATCGAGATCCGACGAGCGGGTCGGGGCATCAGATATTTCGTCAAGGTCGGGGAGATCCATGTCGTCATCCACATCCGGGAACAGATACTCGAAGAACGGATCGTGGTCTCGGCCAACAACCAGTGCCGGTTTGAGTGCGTAGATGATCATCATTGCTTCCGTTTCGCGAACGTCGATATCAGCGGCGACCATCCGCTGGGTTGTCTTGCCTGCGAAATGGAGTCCAGCACCCCGTAGCGCAGCGATGAGCTTCCCGATACCGTAGCGGTCGATGAAGTACGCGACATCCTCGTCGACCTCTTGGAGCGCGAGGGCGTGGAGGACGGTTGGTGTGATGACGATCGGGGCGTACTGCTCGACGATGACGATCGGATCGGCAGTCAGTTGCTGGGGGCGCGTCGAGTCATCACGGTCGACGAGGCCGAGGTCGACCAGCCGATCGACGTACCCGTAGGTCGTCGATTTCGAGATATCGAGTGCCTCCATGATCTCCGGCGGGGCAACCGGCCCCCAGTAACAGACGTAGACGTAGACGCGGGCCAGCGCTGGGTTGTTGAGCAGCTGAACGACTGTCTCGAGTCGCGGAGCGTTCCGGGCCAGCGTCTCTGGCTTGAGCGTCTCTTCATCCATCACATCTCTCGGTGGCGGGTCCAGCGCGTCGATCCCGCCGTCCGAACGAACGCCGTCGTGATCAGCGGTCATATTTGTTAGTTCGTAGTCTGTGTACTTCAGACTATCGCCGCAAACGACTGTCACACCGCCCGTGACCACGTCCACCCGGAACCAGAGGCCCCAATTTTCGGCGACGGTACGACACACCCGAGCGACTGGCGTGACGTCCTCTCGACGGTGCGTTCGGAGATCGAAGCCCGCCAACGTAGCTTCTGGACCCGGTAGTCCCGGCGATGGGGTTAGGTAACCGGCGTGTAGAGTCTCGCGTATGGACGCGGTTATCCCCGTTGCCGGGCGTGGCAGTCGCCTCGGCGAGCTGACGGCGGAAGGGACTCGTCGACGTTGCGGGGCGCCTCCTGCTCGCGCACGTCTTTGAGACGGCGGTCAAGGCTGGGGCCGACGGGCTGGTCGTGATCGTCGGCTACGAGGCGGTCCAGACCGTCGACCGGTTCGGCGGTGTCTTTGACGACGTTCCGATCACCTACGTCCACCAGCTAGCTGTTTCCCTTCGCAAGTCGATCGACGAACACTCGAGCGTCTCGTTCCCGGTCGATGCTAGTTCGATCGCACTCAGCGCCTCATTCACAAACCGAGCGCGCGAAAATTCACTGGGGGCGGTCGACAAAACTCACAGACCGCCCCCGGCGGGAACTCACAGACCGCCCCCGGCGGGAACTCACAGACCACCTCTGATGTAGGCCGGTGCGATCTCCATGTCGGACCGCTGCGAAGCACGGTGTGGGGCATCAATATGACTGTGGGGCTATGATGCTGAAAACCGCAAGAAGGCGGCGACTTTGGGGCATGAGAGACCGACTGATATAATACTAATAAGCATACGTATCACCCCTGCCGAGAGAATGTGAGTACTGATTCAGGAGGGACCCAAGAGGGGCATAGTAGTTTCCCGACCATTTTAGGCGAACCGACAGGTGGCGGCCACCGCTAGGGCCCCACCGCTCTATAGCGCTCGCACGGAGCGCCAATACCTTTCGACGACCAATTGGAACCCAACGCTGACCCAGTAGACTGGTCAGGCACAGAAACAGTCCTCAACCAACATACTTTAGAAAACAACTGGGAATATTGATGGTAATGAGCGACTCAGGATCCGTCCAACGACACCTCTCCGAGACAGCACTGGATCAGGAGCTGAAAGCGGCCGAGAGCGGCAAACACGCTCGGCGACTCGGATTTATTAAGAATCTGTATCAGGGAGACTCCGTGTCGGACGCAATTGCTCGAGAGGGACGCTCAACATCAACGGGGTATCGGTGGCGGAAAAAGTGGAACGAGGGCGGCGTTGACGGCTTACTCCCGGACTATGGCGGCGGACGACCACCAAAACTATCACCGGCAGCAGAGACAGCGTTTCTTGACGAGATTGCCCAGCGACAACCAGTCTCGACAGCCACAGTCGAAGCCATCCTCAAAACCGAGTTTGACGTCGAGTACGCGGCCGACTATCTACCCCGAAAACTCGAATCTATCGGGCTAACGTATCAACCACCGGCCCGCGAGCGCGTCGATCAACAGGCGATTCTTGAGATGGTTGAATGGGATGACAAAGCCCCAGTTGAAAATACCGGTCGACATCCTTACAACGAGCAGTCAAGCCGGACCGAAGCAGGCTGGGCCATCGCGGAGTAATCGGCGTTTGGAGGCGTCTCATGGCTCATTCCAGTGTTGGGATGGATCGTTCGAAGGAGCACAGCAAGATCCACGAATACGGTCTGTTGTTCCCAATAGTTTTCTTTCAAATCCACTTCAATCGATTGGAATATAATTATTCTGATATACTTGTACTGATCTATCAGACTCTCCGTTTGGTGCGTCGACATTGGGAGGGTACTTACAGATCCTGTTACTGGTTCGCATTGGGTGGTGGATCCACCACCGGTATGTCCGCCAACAGAGATTGGTGTCCAGTACTGGTACGGTGTCTTACTCACGGCCGCGTTGATCTGCGACGGGGACGCTTCGATCTGCGATGCTGACGCGAGAGCCAATCGGACGGTATCTTCTCTCACGATCGGGGCGGGCCGATCCGAATCGATTCCACCCAAGCAGCGAGTAGTCACGTAACGACTCGAACCGCGATCCGTTTGGGTAGGGATTTCCATTGCTGGTCAGTTTCGCAGATCGATTTTGGATCGGGTTCCACTGTGACTCGTCGGTGTATCAGTCGCAGTCAGCTGCTGAACCATGAGGCGGAGTCACAAACCCTTGGGTCGAGAGTTCTTCGCGACCACTCCGGCGACGAGTCGGGTGGGTCAGTTACACCTCGTTGGGTGTGTCATGTAGTGGCATACAAGATCCGGAGATCCGATTCCAATTTTCCGACTCGCTGTTGGGATCGGTTTGTGGAGAGGGTGATCGGTTCGGCGGTGGAGTTGATTCGGCGTCGAGTGGTGGGGTGCGTTTCGGCGGGAGTGCTCTCAGTCTGGGATCAGTGCTGGCTGTCGTGGCAGGCGTGATTCGTCATCGTGGGGGTTCCGATCGCGACTCGATTAGCGTTGACCCGGGACATCGCAACTGACGGTCGACAGTGCGTCGTCGCGGCTGGGCTGGTTGGCCCGGGACACATCCCGGCCCGGTTGGTGCGTCGTCGATCGACTGCGACCGTATTACCGATTCTTGCTTCGGGGATCGTTTCGACTGGAGTTGGCTACTGACAGCGATTCAGTAGTCGGGATCTGTTGGGGCTGCTACAACAGAGCGTACCCAACTCGAATTTAGTTGGTGGGTTGGCACCGACGTGGCTTGGAGTGTGTTGCGAGCGGTTGGGTTGGTTGCTGTCTTGGGTCCCTCCTGAGATGGCTGCCGTCGGCTCTTGGTCACCCCGCAGTGATGGGTTCATATTAGTATTATATCAGTCGGTGTTTGGTGCCCTGAAGTTGCTCTCGTCATGCGATTTTGGTGGTTCCATCCTTACAGCTCAGTCGGTGCCCTCCAGCGTGCCGTCCAGCTGGGATCGGTGGTGTCTCAGTCCGGGGGCTGGGTCGTATCACAGGCTGTTGTCGACGAGGTCTCAGGTCAAGAATCGGGCGCAGCTGTTTCAGTATGCGTTGTATTGGTATCGAGAGCATCCTGGCAACCAGTATCGATCCGAACTCATCGGCGTCGTCGAACCAATCCATTCCCACGACTGCTCTCCCAATATCCCAGCGATCCTCAACGGATTCTTCATCGATCCTCCGGCGATCCTCTGTCGATCCTCCGGCGATCCTCTGTCGATCCTCCGGCGATCCTCCAACGATTCTCCGTCCATCCTCGGTCAATCCTCCGTCGATCCTCCAACGATTCTCCGTCCATCCTCGGTCAATCCTCCGTCGATCCTCCAACGATTCTCCGTCCATCCTCCAACGATCCTCCAGCGATCCTCCAACAATTCTTCGTCGATCCTCCAACGATCCTCCAGCGATCTTCACGCAGACCTCCCGTACTCTCGACGCAAACTCCCGGCACACTAGCAGCAACCTGACAGAGATCACGCGTTCGCTATTGACGAGTCCAGTACAGCTCACGTCACCACGCTAGCAGCACGCACCGGAGGCTCCCCAACTACCAGAGACCACAGTTTGAATCGCTCACAGACTAACGCTGGACCGTTCGGACACTACCCTCACAGACAACAGCGCACAACGAGAGCCCACGCGGAGACATGACCAGTCCCATACTGCGGCCAGACGCGATCCAAGAGCAAGCCAGGAGCGAGCCCACCTGAACGATCGGTCTGGACAGCTCCAAAGGTAACTCACGGACAGCCCAGTGCGTCCGTACGAACAGGCGACTGTCAACGCACTCTCTCAACGAATCGCAGCGACTATCGCATCTTGAAACACCCAACCAGCACGGAGAAAGAACGCGACACACACGCAAGCGATCCGAACGGCTGCTGCCAGCATCCGGTTCCAGCCACTCTGAGGATCAGCGACGGACGCGCTTGGGCCCGAGAACAACGTCGATGAATTCACGACTCCGTATCAGAAGATCGTCCAGCGAACACCACGAGTAGTCCACCGCAAGTACCCCGCACGTTTCGAAACCATGCGCAGTGCGTTCTCCAGTCCAAGTGAGACACCACACTCCCCCAACGACGCCTCAACAAAACCTCACCGACGACTCCCCGACACTCCAACGAAACCTCACTGATGACCCCCCGACACTCCAACGAAACTTCACCAATGGCCCTCCGACACTCCAACGAAACCTCACTGATGACTCCCCGACACTACAACGAAACTTCACCAATGGCCCTCCGACACTACAACGAAACCTCACCGACGACCCCCCGACACTACAACGAAACCTCACCGATGACCCCCCGACACTACAACGAAACCTCACCGATGACCTCCCGACACTACAACGATCAAACCGCTACAACAAACTCACACCGCGACGACCAAACCGCTACAACAAAACGAGACATCCGCAAGTTCTCGGTGTTTTCTACAGAGATTGGTGGCTGCCTACGTGAGCTATTTATAAGTATCAGTAACCCCCCTGACTCTAACAGCGATTTTTACATTCCCTATTGATGGTGGTCGTAGGGGATCGACCCCCGAGACAACGATGAGCAAACACCAACCAATGTCGATGATGATGGCGGAGGCGTTATTGGAAACCCCAGCCATCGACGATGTCACGCACGCGCGTGAGAGCGGCCGCCCGGGCGTACAACTACGCTGCCGGATTAACGGCGAACCGACGGATGTAACGATTGTCACGTCTTCACAGGCGCCTCAACGAGCAGTTCGCGCGGCGTCTGCGGCTACCCAGCGTGATGCTCGTCACGTGATCGTGGCCCGAAATAAGCGGCTCGGTGCTCTCGTCACCCACTGGCTCCGAGATCCCGCTGCCGAAGCGACTGGCGACAGTCTTCAGTTCCATACTGGAACGGCAGTACTCGAACACGACGACGCGGTGGTCGTCACCGCGAGCGAAACTGCTGCGCCAGCGTGGTGGGTCTGCGGGACTACCGCCGACGCGGACCGCGATCGTCGCTACGAGCTGCGGTCTGCTGGGGACGTTCTCGCAACCGCCGTCCTCGAAGATGAGAGTCTCACCCTCAAGCATGGGAGCTGGACCGACGTCGAACAGGAGCGGAGTCCAACGGATCGACCCGCCGTGACACCGACGACAGACTACCAGGCGGCCTCGGAGACAACGACATGGACGCCGGTGAAACAGCCGCTTACCGTCGAGCCGACAGCACCGCTCACGGAGAGTACCGTGTATGCGCTCCCGGACGGATCTGATGACGGCGTCACGACGGTCGCGGGGCCGTCCGAACGCGGCGACGGTGCTGACACCGAAGCGAATCAGGAGATAGCTGCGCTCGTCAACCGGATACTCACGCAGTACACGGTCGACTCGCCGGGCGCGGGAATCGGCTACGAGGAGTTTTATACCGTGGTTACGCGCCATCTTGAGGCAGAAGGCTGCCCTCCATCGTATAAGAATCAGCTCGATTCCGTACTGAGTACTGAACCGAACATTACAGTCAAACGCGTGCTTGAGGCTGGCGGGTCCCACCGCCAGATCTGTGGACGCGCGTGGGCTGTCCCCCCGTCGACAGTAGGCGAGTAACGCTGCCGACGGTCGGCTCTTTCGGACGCGAAGACACCGCAAAACGAGATCACAGTATTCAGAATTCACCTATGGCAACAACCCAATCGACACTAAACGAGGAAAGCGAATCAGCGTCGGCTGAGTCGGACTCAGAGCACGACTCGTCCGACTATCACCACAGTATCGGCGTTCAACCAACACTCACTGAAGGCTCCGACAAAGACCGGACAAATGTTGTATTCGTGAAAGTTGACGCCTCAATGGCCGAGACGTTCGAGACTGGGCCGGAACGGGGTGCGACGGCGATTTCCGATCTGTTCGATGACAGAGAGGTTACAATCGACCAAGCCGAACAGTTCGCCTGGGCCGTCACCGATGGGATGATGTACGCGTTTCGGGCAGATACCCCATCTCGAGAGTCAACGACCCAAGTAACAGTTACAAACCAGCCAGAGAGCGCTGATGCGCTCCCGGAACCGCTCCATACAACGTATCAGAAACTGACCAGCGAACTCCCGGAGTCACTCGATATCCGTATCGGGGCACTGCCTTTGGAACTGTTCGGACCGTCGCCGGCGCTTGGAACGCGACTCGTGATGGAGGAGGAAAATCTGAAGCCTGCGCGTCGTGGGAGCGTGTCCGGGGCGGACGCGAACGCCCTCTTCGAGGACCTCGCCGGCGAACCGTTCCTCTATTACGCGCTGTACCGTCGGTCCAGCGGGCTCCCCGAAAGCTACGAATATCAGGTCACGGTCCGGGTCTTCCTGTTTAATCCAGCATATAAGATCAGCACTGAAAGTGAGTACGCCGACTGTCTTCGGTACGGTCGAAAATGTGATCCTGCGGATTCGTTTGCGGACCTTGGGGTCTCGTCGAGTCTCGCCGTCATTGACGACGGGTACAATGTCTCGCTGTACGATGGGTCGGTGGTGCCCAGTCGAGAGACTGAGCTTCCGGATTTTAGTTCGGGACAAGACCGTATCACCGGGAAAAGAGAGTTCACACAGATGCGGCGGGCGCAGTACGGAGCGTCTGATATCCTTGAGGATCGCTGTGCGTGGACGAGTCTTCTTGCTCGAAAGATCGATCTTGAACACTACGTCGGGCTGGGCACGGTCAATCCGGGCGTTGATCCCTGGCAGAAAGCCCCACAGGCGACGGGGCTTGATATTGATGCTGTCGGTGTTGACCCCGAGAAACTGCTCCCGGATGAGGTCACAATTGGCGTTACAGAGCCGATCGAAGACGGCGAATTCGATCCTGACCGGACGACGGCCAACGACGGCACTGATGAACACTGGGAGCGGATTAAACGCGTCGCTGTCGCCTTCGACAACAACGGGTACGACGTGGAAATCGTCACCCAAGACACGGGATCGCGTCCAGATATCTGGATCCGGCGTGACGATGGCGAAATCTTCGCCGTCGAAGTCGAGTACCGAACACGGTCGAAGCCGGGAAGCTTCTATACGAATCTCATCCGGCAGGCAGTCTGGGGGTATAAAACAATCACCGTAATGGTACCACAGACGGACGACGACGGGCGTACCGAGTCACTCGACACGCTCAGCTCGTGGGCGCTGGACAAGCTCATGGTTCCGATGAAACAGCGTGATCCAACGAAAACACAGCTTCACAACTGCTCGGAGACGATTACTGTCGACGGCAAAACAATGCTGTTGCCGGAAGGGGTCTCTGAGTCTCAGTGGTGGTTGACCCGGGACGCGGAATATCTACTCGTTCATGACGGTGAAATACTCGCTCGCGGGGACGCAATAGCGCCGTTTGAGGCCTTTGAGTTCAATCTCCCGCGATACTACAAGAACGACGGCCAGTGGGTTGTCGAAAACAAGTACGGCAAGCCCGTCCAGACATACGACGATGAGAGAGACATCGAACACACCAAAGTCCGTCAGTGCCATCGGCCGGTTGATCTAAGCTATGTCCGATTCGTGGAGGCACTCTACTGTTATGATCCGGACACCGGAGAGCTCGTCCAGCAAGAGATGACGGCCGAGTGGGATGTCGAGCAAGCCTCAAGCCGAAACGAACGGAGTCATCAACAGGCGTTTGAGACGTTCCTCGTCGAACACGAAACCGACGACGCGATCCTCGAGCGGGACTGCCGGCCGTTTATCTGCGACTGGATCGGACGGCTCAGCACCCACGACCATCCGGGGAAAAATATCTACGGAAAGTATTTAAAAGACTACCACAAGCGTGAGCGGACCTCAACGAAGTTTGGTATGGATCCGTGCTATCCCGGTGTCTCGTTCCGCTATCCCCGCGGGCTTGTCTCCCCAGACCTGCCTGGGCTCGACACGACGCCACACTTCCCTGGTCACTGGAACATTGCTGCTGAAGACGTGCTCCGGGAGCCGTTGATTCACGGGCTTGATGATCGGAGCGACGTTGAAGCGAAAGCGGAAGACAACCCGGAGACGGATCGCTAGTACTGATAATAAACGAGCTATGTACTGCTCCTTCCAATGAACAATCACACTACGCCTACCGGTTCGGCGGGCGAGACGGTTGCCATCTCTCAGGACGATGAGATCCGGTTAAACACAGACGTGTATCACCCTCATTTTACCAGTAGAGAGTACGTTCGGCTCGGAACACATCCGACTGTGGATCTGATTTTCGTGCGCCCGGTTGCCGTCGATACTGTGGACCCATCAGAGGAGGATATTGCGTCCGCCTACAAGATTGATCATACTAGCTACACCGGTGAAGTGACGTGTCGACGGTTTCTCCAGCATCATAACTACCACCATACGGCTACGACGCAGTACGTTGCGGAGTGGTGGCCTGATCACGGTGTCTTATGTGTTGATCTTACTGACCCGGTGCCGACGTCTGAGCAGCCTTGATCTCGTCTCTTTTAATAAGGCTATTAGGGACATACCCCTCATTTCGTCTGTTCATCGAGTCTCTGGTACCAAGGTTGGTGAAGACACACCCCTCATTTCGTCTGTTCTGTGAGGTAGTATGTGGGATGACCCACTACGGGTCAGACTCCGAAGCACTCCGCCTGCTCACCTGTGGATAGATGAGACACACCCCTTGTTTCGTCTGTTATCGATATGCTTTCGACATCTGTTCTTTCAATTTGGGAAATTGCTTTTTTATAACGAAGCAGACGAAACAGACGAATATACACATTTATATACAAATAGGTAGTTGCCAGAGACACGCGATGAACGAAGATCTCTTTTCGGATATCACGGATACTCTCTTCGAGGACAAAGCGATTCTCTCGGAAGAGTACCAGCCGAACGAGATCGTCGAACGCGAAGACGAGATTGATGCCTTCCGGTCCGCACTCAAAGACGTCTTGTTCGGCAGGAATCCCTCCAATGTGTTCATATACGGAAAAACAGGAGTCGGAAAGACTGCCGTCACGGAGTATATTACGACTGCGCTCGAAGCAGAAGTGAAGCGACGAGATGACGCGGAAAAACTCCACGTCCACTTCCGGAACTGTAACGACGATACTGTCTATCGAACGGTTCGAGCACTAATCAACAGTATCCGTGGAGATGGCTGTGAACCGTTTCCAGAGACCGGCCATTCAACAGCGCACGCACTAGAAACGCTCTACGAGGAGATGGATTCGAACGGTGGGACGTATCTGTTCGTTCTCGACGAGATTGACCATCTCTCAGATCCAAACACACTCTTGTATGAACTTCCGAGAGCACGCGCAAACGATCATCTGACTTCCTCGCGGGTGGGTGTTATTGGGATCAGCAACAACTACGCGTTTCGTTCCTCACTAAGCCCAAAAGTGAAAGACACGCTGATGGAAAAGGAGATCGCGTTCTCACCGTATGACGCCGACGAGCTTCGGTCGATTCTCACGACACGGGCCGAAAAAGCGTTGATCGAGGACGCATGGGACGAGTCAGCAATCAAACTCGCCGCAGCCAACGCAGCAAAAGATACTGGAAGCGCACGACAGGCTATCGACCTGCTCCGAGAGGGCGGTGATGTCGCCGAGGAGAACGGTGCTACCAAGATTACGGACGAACACATTGAGCTCGCAGTCGATCGCGTTCAGCGCGGTCGCGTCGAGAATAAACTGCGTGATCAGACCATGCATGGTCAACTGATCCTCGAAGCACTCGCGAAACTCGAAGTCAGCGGGTCGACTCCCGCAAAATCGAAGGAAGTACAGCGGACATACGTTCATGTAGCCGAGAGTAGGCGTCAGGACCCGCTCACGACGCTCAAGAGTATCCAGAATCACCTCGCTGATCTCACCATGCTCGGGTTCCTCGAGCGGACTGAGCACAACGAGGGACGCGCCGGTGGTGCTCACTATCAGTACGAGTTAGCACTCGATCCCACTATCGTCCTCGAGACGCGAGATACGATCGAAGCCGAGTCGGCTTGATTTTCTCTTCTTGTGAAGTAGAACAGACGAAACGAGGGGTGTGTCCAGTCGATCTCTGACGTTATCGATCGTGACGATGCGTCGTACGCTCTTGTGTAGCACATTGTTGATTTCAGAGAGTGGCTTTGACGGCGTGTTTGAGCGCTTTTCGTCCGGGTTTGCGGTAGAGTTCTTGTCTGAGTTGGAACGCTCGGAGATACTGTGTGAGGCGATCTTTTGAGATGCCTCGATGCGGCGAGAGCCACCGTCGCGCCAGCGACGCGTGGCTCTCGCAGGAGTTCACGTGGACCTCTTCGTCGGCGTACTCACCGTCTCCGTGAACGACGTATTCGCGGTCGAGTTGCTCGTCTTCAGTAAGCGGATCGTACGCACGAAATCCGTCGGTATAGACAGTGAGAGGCTCCTGCTGGCGGTCAGCCAGCAGGAGCCGGATCGTCGATTCGTCTGCGGATTTCGCCGGCACAACGTACCGTTGCTCGGTGCCACGATCCACGAGGACGAACACGGGCGGTTTGTCTTGATCATACGTTCCGCGTCCGCGTCGTGAGAGGCCACGAGAGCGCGACCAGCGGTCGCGCTCGCGGCCTTTCAAGCCGGCAGAGACGTAGAACTCGTCAATTTCAACCGGGCCACGGAGATCGAGTGACGGCGCGTCGAGCGCTTCGGTGAAGCGCTCGACACGCCTGTGGATCGTTTTGTAGGTGACATCGATTTCGCACTGTAGTTGCCTGAGACTGGTGTTAAACCGCAAAAACGCGTAGATCGAGAACAACCATTTGCGGAGTGCGATCTTCGAGTGAGCGAAGATCGTGCCAGTCTTATCGTTGAACGTGCGGTCGCAATCCTTACAGAGATACCGCTGAAACTGCCCGTAGCTGCCGTTTCTGACCGTTCGGTCAGAACGGCAGCGAGGACAGGAAACGCCGTCACGCCAGCGAACCTGCTGTAACAGGTCCGCTGCGACCGATTCCGACCCAAACACATCTAGCGGAATCATCCGTGTCGGACACCGCTGACGCGGTGTCCTTGTCCTCTTCGACACGACAGCGACAGCTCGCCAGTATCAACAATCTCCTACGGAAGAGCGTGCGTCGTAAAATGATCCAAAGGTGTTCACCCGGAGAAGAACAGACGAAACGAGGGGTGTGGGTTCGATCGTGACGGAACTCATCCACGAGTATATCGTCGCAGAGTACCATGATCGCCCGCCAGTGTTCGAAACCGTGGTGACATCGAATTCGCAGTGGACGACACCGAAGCGGGCAGCTTCGGCTCCGCACCGGAAACTATCCACAAGAAGCCGTATCATCTCGTCCGGCTCCTCGTCGCTAATCACCCCTTCGTCGATGCGAACAAACGGACGGCGCTCAACGTGGCGACCTCTTCTACTTCCTTGACAGGTGTTAGATCGCGTGCGATGGCAATGACGCAGTTCGCTTCGATGCGACCACCGTCCTCGCAGCCGGCATATTAACCAACAAAATGACCAGCACTGTTGGTTGATTCGCGCCGAGCCGAATAGGGTACGGTCCGCTACTGGCTCCGTTTGTATCCCTCGAATTGGGTGCGAGGGAGGTGGGTGAGAGTGATGCCCAGCGCTCTCTCGTACTGAAATGAAGCGACCATCGAGAGCGATACGTGTGGCTCCGCCTGCGTCGACGACGGCACTATCGACGTGGGGTCCCGTCACACGTGTACGAGTTCCAGTTGTATCGAGTCACGCAGCGCTTCGGCCGCGAGAACCCGAACAGTGGCCGACAGTCGGCCACCGACGAGCAGGTTCTCAGTCACCGTCGAACCCCAAGGAGGCACAGAAACAATGAGCGACGACGAGTTCCGACAGGCAGTCCGCAACGCTTGGGGTGGCGCGTGTCTTGTCTGTGGCCGATCACCCGATGGGTGGCTCAACACTACCAGCGGCGAGCGGCGGCAAGACAAGCTCTCGCTCCACCATATTAACGGAGATGACACCGACGATCGCGTCGCCAACGTGATCCCGCTGTGTCAGAGCTGTCACGTCCATATCCACAAGGTCGACGAGCCGCCCTACCGGCAGTGGCACCGGCAACTCCCGATCGAACACCGTAACGCTTGGAATGCGCACTACAAAGAGTACTACGAGGGGCCGCGTATCCCCAGTGAGGAGGCAGAACGGCTGTTCGGCGACGACGACGGCACGCCAGAAAGCGAAAAGTATCGCCAGCACGAGCCCTCACCGGCTGCCGACGGCGACGAGCCTATGGAGGCTACATCGGACGCTGCGAGCGATCAGGGAGATGTCGTAGACTCGTCATCTCGTGACGACGAACCGAACACTGCGACTGAGACGGATGGTGGTCCGGAGTCTGCTCCTGATACAGAATCGATCAGCATCACGTTCGTTCCCCTGAGGTCGTCACGTCGTCGGATCCGGTTCGTCGAACGCGACGACGGACCCGGCTGGTGGCGGATTGACGACGAGTGGACCGGCTGTTGCTGGCGGCCAGTTGGTCGTGAACCGGTCACTGATGTCGAGCGTATGGGTGGGAGTGGCTTCGACGGGGAGTAATTCAGTGAGATAATAGTTCGACAGAATTCCAGATACACATTCTTTCTTTGAGAAATATATACTTGATCTGATATTTTGCGCCTTTTGTAGTAACAAATAGTTACACGTCATAACATATATCTCCCTCTACATCGAACGGTAGTGTATGAGCGGATCAAGCTATGATAAAGTGATCCAGTTTCGTGCTGGAGCCGAAAAAGAGGCCGCGGAACTCCTTGATGAGATTCACATCGGTGGCGTCAACGTGAGCGAACTCGCTCGCGTCGGCTTGGCCGAAATGCTCCGGCAGTCATTAGATGAACAGGACAAGATCGCGGTCTACGAACGATATAGTCGTGACGAGATTGGTGAGGATGTGGCTCGTGTTCTTCTTGGTGAAAAACTCGATAGAATGGAAGAAGAAAACAAGTCGTTCGAGGCAGCTATGGAACGAGACACATCTGAATTTCTGACGGGACGCAATGGCAAGTGAGGCTCGCTATCCGATACTGGCAGATACGAGTTCCTTGATCGCGGTTGCGAACACGACTCAGTGGGAACTCCTGAAAGACACCATCCACCTCACAACGACAAATGTCTGTAAGCACGAACTTCAGAACCACGTCAACTCAAACAAGTACCCTGAAGAAGGCAGCCGTGAATACTACGTGAAGCACGGAAGCCAACGTGTTCTTGAGCATCTAGACGAAGACTCGTCGCCGTGGTCGTGCGTAACTATCGTTCCTCGCCCGCATGGGCCAGACGCAGGCGAGCAATCGCTCAAGCAAGAACTTTCTGAACATGCATCTCCGTATCAGATTGTCTCGATTCTTGACTCAGCGGCGAGACGTTCACTTCGGCGTCTCATCGAGGACAACGGGTACGACATTGACGTTGTGGGACCACCGTATCTCCTCTATATCTTGCTAGACAACGATCTCATCTCAAAGCCTGAATTCTGCGAAGCAACTGTGGAGATGATTCGGACGGAAGGATGGACTGGGTACGAGGTGGTGAAGAACGCGTGGACCAGTATTCCCGTTGATTGTACCAAAATCCTTGATGACGAATATGATGACTCTCTTGCACCCAATTGACAGCCTCCTCTGCGTTCACGTGAGAAGAATGTCAATTGAAAAATGTGAGTAACGGCTGGTTGGCACAGCCACTAGCCGTCATTAAGACGTCTACAAACCGCAGTCCCGTGCTCTCTCGGAGCCAGTCTGCGGCTTCCTCGTGTTTTGTTTGGCCGTTTGGAATGTATACGGCATGTGGGCCGACACTGAGGAACGACAGCTCCAGTGCCGCGTCGAGGGCAGCTCTCATCTCGTCACCGTCTTCGTCTTTCGTTGCGAGAGCGATCACGTCTTCTTCGGGGATAGGCTGTCCCCACGTGTGGTTCCGGGCCAACTTCCAGACAATCCGAGCTGTCGGACCCAACCCCTCCATCTCAATCGTCGACTTTCGGGTTGAGCCGTCTGTTTACTACTCCTTCAAGACGATGAAGCAGTCGAATGATTTCGTCGCCATCGTTGAGCGTGTACTCAACTGGCTCGGAGTTATCCACTTCCTTCACGATTCCAAGATTAACGAGCAGCGTGATGTGCGTATGAACAGATTGTCGACTGACGCCAGCGTGCTCCGCTAGCCGGGATTTGCTGAACGTAGTGCCGGGCATATCCATCAGCGCATCAATCATGTATCCGACACTCTCGTTTTGCATGAGCACACGTAGCCCCGATGGATACTCGTCACGCACCGTTGCCATCTCCGTTTGTTCGGTTTGCGACTGATTCGACATGCCTTCTGTTACGCTTGTGTTGGGTGTTAAATCTGTTGGACACTACTTACGTGTTGATATCTTTCACGCGTGTGCGCTCCTTCGGCCGTCAGCCGAGGGTGAGTACCAGTTGAGCGAGGCCGTGGGGTTGTTGGTGCGGGCTGGGTACGAGGTCGAGACCGTGCGGCTCGGGGAGCGCGTGAATGTGAACACATCGGAGGACGTGGAGCGGGCGAGCGAGTTGGTGCGTGAGGAGAGCGGGACGGGTTCCTGATACTCCACCATGTCGAGTGCTTTTTTCACTGGGCAGTATTCGACCCCTACACCCCACCGTGTCGAGTGTTCTCGGAGACGACCAACAACAGGTCTCTCATCACACCCCACTGCGTCAACTGTTCGAGACAGGTGGCGCTCGCGTTCGAGCAGGAGGTCTCGACGCGTATCTGCGAGCGTAGTCGCCGCATCGGGGTATGCCGGAAGCTTCCGAGTTTCACGGTGTGTGAGTCCGCCGCGCGCTCGTACCGCGTCTTGATCGTCTTCGAACGGGCCGGCGTCGCGCCTCGTTCTTCGAGGTACGCGAACGTTTCGAGCAGCAGTTGGGCGTGCTGGGTCTGGTCGCAAATCCGGTTGCGTAACCGACCGTGCTGGACGAGGTCCTGGGCCTCGACGATGTTCGAGTCGTCAACGCCGTCGTCGCTGCGCTTCTTCCTCCCTCGCTGCTGACTGTAAGCAGGGAGAAAACGGGAGAGTCGGTAGGCTGAGCGCTCGGTACCCCACCGTGTCGAGTGCTTTCCTCGTTGGGGCAGCCGTCAGATCTCCCACCCCACCGTGTCGAGTGTTTCTGGAGACGACCACCGACAGGGTTCGTATCACTTCGTCTGCCTTGGGAACGATCCGGTGGAGTTTCTCTTGATTGTCTTCGACCGGGCCGGCGTCGTGCCCAGTTCTTCGAGGGACGCGAGCGTTTCGAGCAGCAGGTGGGCATGCTGGGTCTGGTCTCGGATTCGGTTGCGTAATCGGCCGCGCTGGACGGGGTCTTGGGCCTCGACGATGTGCGAGTCGTCGCCGCCGTCGTCGCCGCGCTTCTTCGCCACCTCGCCGCCGACTCTGAAGAGGAAGCAAGCGGGCGAGTCGGTGGGCTGAGCGCTCGACACCCCACTGTGTCGAGTGCTTTCTTGGTCGGGGCAGCAGTCGGATCCCCCACTCCACCGTATCGAGCGTTACCACGAGATAGTTGGCACGGGTACGGGCATACTCGATACCGAGTGAGATCACTGGTCTCGACAGTGGATTCCTTCGGTAGTCGTACACATCGTCCCTGGATGATCGTTGACTGTCCGTTTGGTGTTGGTCACGCGGGTTGGTCGTCGCTGGCGTCACCGAGAGACACACCTCGTACCGAGTCAGTGACTCACGACTGAAGTCGTGGGCTTGTCAGTGGACTCCCCTTCTGCCGTCGAGTCGACGGAGGCGATAAATTCGCCGTTCAGGTTCAGCGTCCCTGACTTCAGCGCACACTGACAGGGTGCGCCTCCACTCGAAGACTTCTGCCCCGAGCGGAGACGTTTCAATAGTTTTCGAGCGATGTTTTTGCTCGCGTTATAATCCGCGTTCAGCTCGTAGTCGCATTTTTGACACACGAACTGGTGTTTCGATTTCCGATTCCTCTCGTGTGTAAAGCCGCACTTCGAACACCGCTGGCTCGTGTACGCCGGACTCACCTGCTCAACTTCGATATCGAGCGTCTCGGCTTTGTACTCGACGTACTCGTATAATCGGCGGAACGCCCACGCGTGGAACCGCTTCGCACGAGCCATCCGATCGCGGATACCGGTCAGATTCTCGAACGCGATGTGCGTACATTCGTGGTCGCGAGCTTCGTCGAGAATCCGGTTCGAAGCGCGGTGGAGTTCGTTCTGCATCCAGCGGTGTTCTCGGTCGTCCATCGACTGGATCGACAGGTGCGCCGACCGCGTACCCGCCTGTTGCATCGACCCGCGCGTTTTCTCGAATTCGCGGCTTCGATGGTTCATCTCGTCGGCGTTCCCGATGAACGCACCCGTAGAAGTCACAGCGAGCGAGCCGTCCACGTTCAGATCAACGCCAAGGACTGTTCTGTGCTCGGCGTTAGAAACAGCCGTGGACTGCTCGTGTTCGTCTGTGGTACGGCGCATACGCGCGTGGAGGTAGAACGCCTCGCTCGAGCGGTCGTACTGAAGCGTGGACATCCGGAACTCGTAGTCCTCGTTCAGTAGGTACTCGCCGATCGGTGTCTCCTCAGGATCGTCAGGAAGTACGTACTCGCACTCGACGCGCCCGTTCACTGTTGAAAGAGAGACGTGGTCGCGGTGGAACGTCGCGCTGCGCTTGTCGTAAACGACGCTCCACGCGTCGAAGTGTGGTTGACTCGTGGGTTCGCCCTTTTTGAGTCGGGCAACACCGCTTTTGCTGGCCTCGATAGCGCGTCGAATCCCCTTCTGAACGAGGTTCGCAGTTAGCTCGGTTTCATCCCGGAGTCGGTCGTACAGAGCGGTTTCGGCTTTCTGTTTCGAGGTGACACAGTGTTCGTCTGGGTGTCTCCACGCCCAGGCTGCGGTCGTGTTCGCACAGTGGAGAAACTGGTCTTTCGTCTGATGGAGGTCGTCGCACCGCTCCTCGGGTACGTCAAGCTTGACTTTGACGGTGCGGATCACATCCCCCATCTGTATTTCACATTTTAGTCTGTTTATTTATAAATTCTACGGCTGGTAGTTGGGAGTCAGATTGCTATCGCTCGTGGTATGTTACGGGGAGTGTCGGATTCCTCCAACGGCTGAATCCGTAGGCTTCCTCCTTACTCCTCTGTGAGCCTGAAGTCTGGTTGGAGGTATCGTTCTAACTGAACTGGGTCACGCTGACTGCGTTGTACTGTTTCGGCAGGTGTCACTCGGTCCGACGTGTGTGACGACAGTTTGATACGGTTTCATCACTCGATTTCATTCGGCATACGGTGTGTCCCTCGTACTATCCACCCGAAGGGCCCGACGTTGTCAGTACGAGTTCAACGTCGGTGTCGTCGGCAATGTCGTTCGGGGATTTCGATTCCATTGCGCTCCCGACAGGCGTGGCGACGCGGATGACGTGAGGCAGTGAGGTCGGTCAGCGTTGTTCGGATGGTCCCAAGTGGTTCTGCTCGAACACTCGACATAGTGGGGTCTCAGGGGGAAGTGTCACACCCTGTCTCGAAAAGAGCACTTGACACGGTGGGGTGGGGGTGGCGATGAACGCGACGGGACCACGGTCCGTTTTCAGTATATGAAATCACTTCCAATCGTGCTCTTCGATACCCTCGTAGTGCTTTAGGCGACTATCGATCTCCCATGCCTCCCAGCCACACTCGTGGTAGAGGACATCGGCGAGTTTGTCGAAGCGACTCTTATTAAGTTCGATACCGCGGTTTCCGCGGTAGGTGATGTAGGGTTCGCTGCGAAGATCGGCGTAGACATCTCGCGCGGTCGGGTAGTCCCCGTCGATCGCTGAGAGATTGAGGAGCGCCTCCTCCGTGATCGGTGTGCCCCACTTGTGTTTCGCGATCATCGTCGCCAGGAGGGCACATTTCACCGACGGCTTCTCCATGGCGGAGAAATAAATCCACGCTTATATAAAGGCTGTTAATAGATGTTAACGCTAGTGGAAACGTTTATACACACACAGATGATGGCTTTCCGTATGAGCAGTCTGGAACAGGCGGATGACCGCGGGGCCAAGAAGGAACTCCGGAAGGAGCACCCGAGCGGGTGGCTGTATCTCACGCAGCACGATGCGATCCCGATTCTCGTCGACGCGTTGCTCGATCTCCCGCCGAATCGTGAGTTCAACAAAACCGAACTCGCAGAACACGCCGGCGTCACGCGCCAGACCGTTGGCAACTACACCGACCTCTTGTGTGAGGTCGAACTCATTGAGGACGTTCCGAACACGTCACCACGCCGGTATCGAGTCGCGGACAGCGATGTCGTCCGTGAGCTCTTCGAGTTGAACAGCGCGCTCAACAGCGTCGGTAAGTAGTCGCTGCCCACGAGGAGTTCTTCGCTACTCCCGTCGGTGTTCGGAGCCGTGGTTCGCAGCCTCGTCAACGGGCTGCTTCCGGAGCGCGCCAGCCAGTTCCCGGAGCGGGGACTCGGGACCGGAGACACGTTCGACGAACTGTACCGACGGTTCGATCGCATCGGTGGGACACACCGCGTCGTGTTCGACGAGATCGACCATCTGGAGGACGCGAACACGCTGCTGGACGAACTACCACGCGCGAGAGCAAACGGTCACATCACGGACGCGACGGTCGGGGTGCTCGGGATCAGTACCGACGACACGTTCCGACAGACACTCTCGCCGAAGGTGAAGGATACGCCCATGGAGACCGAGATCTCCGTCAGTCCGTCCGACGCCGCGGAACTGCGAACGATTCTGGAACACCGGGCGGACCGCGCCGTCGTCGACGAGGCGTGTGACACGTCGGCGATCGCGAAGGCGGCAGCGTTGGCCGCGCAGGAGGTGGGGAACGCGCGGCAGGCGCTCGATCTGCTCCGCGTCGGCGCGGAGCTGGCCGAGCAGCACGGCGAGGCGCCGGTCACGGACGCACACATCGAGACCGCACGGGAACGAGTCCAGCGCGGTCGGGTTGCGACGGTGATCCGAGACCAGATCGAACACGCGCAGTATATTTTGGAAGCGATCGCGACCCTCCAGACGGGCGGGGAGGTCCCGGCGCGATCGAAGGAGATCCAGCGAACGTATGAGCGGGTGGCGGAGTCGCACGCCGCCTCGCCGCTGTCGACGCTGAAGCGTATCCAAGACCACCTTTCGGACCTTTACATGCTGGGGTTCCTTCGGCGCCACGAGCAGAACAAGGGACTGAGCGGCGGGCAGTACTACGAGTATGAGTTGGATCTCGATCCGGCGATCGTCTTGGAGACGCGGACGGAGGTCGCCGAGCACGCGTAGTGAAAGCACACGAAATGCACTCCCTCTAAATGTGACTCCCGGTGGGACAAGAGCGGGAAAGCACACGAAATGAACTCTCCCTCTGATAGAAGTTGTGATCGGAAGGAGCTGAAGAAGATCCGGACGAGTGTAGCGAACGACTGTCGTGAACGCGGAGCGGACACGGCGCACGGAACGAGACCGACGACATTATTCGGGTCGCCGACGGAAATCGGTGTAACTCACCGCTATGTCATCGTCAGATCTCGAACCGGTCTCCAGACGCGAGAAGCTCGACGCCCTCCAAGACGTCGCGCAGTACAATCCGAAGTACACGACGGCAGTGGTCGTGCTCGGGATCGTCGCCGCGGTGCTGGAAGGCGTGGGGCTGAGCTTCATTCTCCCGATCGTCGAACTCGTCCAGCTTCAGGATCCCGCCGCGGAGGCGGACGGGCTGCTCGCGGTGTTCGTGACCGCCTATCAGATGCTCGGGATTCCGTTCACGCTGGGCTACGTCGTGGTCGGCGTGTCTAGCGTGATGGTCGCGCGGTACACGACGAGTTTCTCGGTTGGGTGGTTTCGGGAGGCGTTACGGACCTACTATATTCGGGACCTCCAGACGCGGGCGTTTCGGAACGCGCTGAACGCGCGCGTGAAGTATTTCGATAAGGAAGGATCTGATGATATTTTGAACGCGATCGTTACGCAGACGTATTATGCCGGGCGGGTGATTTCGCGCGGGATCAAGTTCTCTCAGCAGGCTTTTTTGGCCGGTGCGTACTTTCTCGTCGCGTTGATCATCGCCCCAGCACTAACGATTATTACTGGTGTCGTCCTCGGTGGGTTCTCGGTCTTTTTCCGGCGTGTTCTCGATTCGGGATACGACGTGGGTGATGAAGTTGCTGAGGCGAACGAAATGCGTCAAGAAGCCGTACAGGCTGGGACTCAGGGAATTCGAGATGTCCGGATATTTGGACTCGCTGACGAACTATTTGAAGATTTCTCGGAGGCCGTCAAAAAGTACACGGATTCGCGAATTACACTCCGTCGAAACGAGGCCGCAATAGACAACTTCTACAATCTCATCGTTGCGGTCTCAGTGTTCGTGTTGATCTATCTGGCGTTGACGTTTGCCTCCCTCTCAGTCGGCGAATTGGGTGTCTTCCTCTTCGCGATGTTCCGACTCGGCCCGCGGGCAAGTAACGTGAATACGCTGTACTACCAAGTCGAGAACGACTTGCCGCATCTGGTTCGAACCCAAGATTTCATCGAAGAGTTGGAATCCTACGAGGAGCCGACCGGTTCGAGTCGAGAAGTTCCTGCAGAAATTGGCGAGGTCGAGTTCGACGATGTCCACTTCTCGTACGACAACGAAGAAGAGGTCCTCCGGGGAATCGACTTCAGCATCGAGAAGGGCGAGTTCGTCGGCTTCGTCGGGCAGTCGGGTGCGGGGAAATCGACGATCGTCTCGCTTCTCGCTCGGCTGTATCCGGTCGATGAAGGCGAGATCAGAGCAAACGGGATCCCGATCGACGAAATGGACATCGCAGAGTGGCGTGACCGGCTCTCGATGGTCAGACAGGACCCGTTTATTTTCAACGATACACTGCGGTACAACCTGACGCTTGGGAACCGGGATGTTTCGAAGGCGGAACTCGATAGAGTGTGTTCGATCGCGAAGGTCGACGAGTTTATCGACGAGCTACCGGAGGGATACGACTCACTTCTCGGTGACGATGGGGTTCGATTGTCAGGTGGCCAGCAACAACGCGTCGCGCTCGCGAGAGCACTGCTGGAGGACGCTGATATATTGATCCTCGACGAGGCGACAAGTGATCTTGACTCTAACTTGGAGAAGCAAGTCCAACAGTCGATCGAGGAGATGGAACGGAACTACGCGATTGTGACGATTGCTCATCGGCTCTCTACAGTGAAGAACGCCGGTCGGATCTACACGATTGAGGACGGACGAGTTACAGAGACCGGAGAACACAGCAAACTCATTGAGGAAGACGGGAAGTACGCAGAGCTATACGGAATCCAATCAAAGCGTTAGTTTATCTGGATTCAAAATCAAGTATCAGTGTTCGAGCAGGGTATAGCAGTCAACACGAATAAATAAAAGCGAAATAAACGCTACTTGAGGAAGAGCCAAATATAATGCTGCCAAATATCGTTTGGATCACTATTGAGAGTGCCCGTTTCGATGCAACATCAGTAGGTGGGGGTAAAAACGGACCCTTACAGGAACTGATAGAACAAGATGATGTGCGAAGTTTCTCTAGCTCTCATGCCCACGGAATCTGGACTCGGGCATCGTCCGCCTCCATCCTCACCGGAACGTATCCATCCCACCACCGCGTCGGAGAGAATATTTCAGATGTTCTTCCTGACGAGATTCCAACAGTACCAGAGTTACTGAAGGAGGTAGGGTATCGAACGATCTGCTTAATGAATGGGGCACACGTTGATGAGACGAGTGGCCTCGATCGCGGATTCGACCAAATGATCCAGTTCTCACGAGACTCGTTGTTGAGCGAGGTCCCATTCAGGACGCTTGCGAAATACGTTCTGAATCTCAGAACTCATGGCGGTGGCTTCACGACAAACACAACGAAGCACTCAACGTCGTACATGATGGCCGACGTGGCCAAGCGTCACCTGGCAGCGAGCGAAAAAGCGGACGAACCGCTGTTCCTGTACTCTCACTTTAACGATCCTCACCACCCCTACACACCGCCAAAACCGTACTTTGACTCGGTCGCGTCTCGAAACGGGTACACGCCAAGCGAAGCGTTCGCTGTTGCGCTCGATCACAACCAGAACTTCCTCGAACACTCCGCGCACGGATGTGATATTCCTACAGATGATCTCCAGCTGCTCCGTGAGCTACACCGTGCCAGCGTGAGGTACGTCGAGTCTCAGATACAGGAGTTATACGAGGACATCCAGTCGATGGACCGAGACACAATAGTTGTCATTACCGGTGATCACGGGGAATTATTCGGCGAAGACAACATGCTCGCTCATCGCTTGTCGACGCATAGTGCCGTCTCCCACGTCCCCCTACTCGTCGCAGGGCCTACAGAGGTGGTTGAACACGAGCCAGAACGAGTACAGCATATCGATGTCATGTCGACACTGTTGGCTGAACTGGGAGCAGAGACCGATTCTTTACAGGGGATCGACCTGCGAGATGACAGCCGAGACGTTAGTATCGTTCAGCGGGCCGGTGAACGAGCACAGAAGACGATAGAAACGCTCCGAAAGATGAACCCGGACTTCGATACGAGTGGGGTTCCAAGTGGTGACGTTACTGTATTTCGGACGGATGAATTCAAATACGAGACAGCACCGAACCACGAGCGACTTGTGGCAGCACCTGATGGTGTAACGGACATCTCTGAAGAGCATCTAGAGACAATTGAGTGGTTTCGAGAACGGGGCACAGAATTCTTCTCCGGTAAAGGACAGGCTGTATCCGAAGAAAGAGAAACTACAGATCTAGATACAAAGACTAAAAAGCGATTAGAGCGACTAGGGTATATTTGATAGACAAATCTATTGAGATATTCATAATCATGAAGTGTAGGCCGGAGACTTCTTATTTAATACCTGCACCATTGTGCTGTGTTATGGCACAATTTTTCCAAAGTATTAATTATCACTCGACAGCTAATATTGAGTATGCTGACAAGGCTTCCTAAATTATTACCAAATAAAATAACAAATTTTTTTCGAGGCACAGAGATAGATAGAATATATGATGATTTGAAATTACGACTTGAATCGTTTTCTGAGATAAAAGTTGAAACAGCTGGGGGGAATATTTCACTTGTCGTACCAGAGTATGCCCGCGAGTGGTATTCTGAAGGCCATGAACCGATATTAGCCTCAGACCTTACAGATAATCTCACAGAGGATTCTGTATTTTATGATATAGGAAGTCAGTTTGGCTTTTTTATAGAGCTTGCTCTGAGGGAGGGATTAGAAACCAATCAAATACACGGGTTCGAAGCAGAGTACTTCCACTATCGAATACTTGACCAGCAATACAGTGAGAGGGCGCATTTAATCCACGATTGGGTCGGGAAAGGAAATGATGGATCACTATCTATAGATGATTATACACATAGTAATGATCCACCAGACGTGATAAAAATAGACGTAGAGGGAGCAGAAGCAGACATATTGGATGGGATGAAAGAAACATTGAGTGATAAAAAGCCATTATTATACATAGAGATACATCCTAACAAATTAGATGGATTTGGACGTTCGTCAAATGAGATAATCGAACTCCTCGAGCAGATGGAATATGAGCTGGATACCTCAAATCACAGAAATAAAGAATCAGTTTGGGTACCAGTAGATCGAAATGACGAAAACGGAACGTATTTATTAAGGGGAAAATAAAATTGTGTAGTAGGCCAATTAGCCCATATTGGTTATACGCACATCCAGCACATTATCTATGTTTTTATAAAAATATTAAGAAGTCATAGCTACAAACTCAAGACAAATAAATAAACATGGATATTGCATTCATTACAAGTTTTTATAACAGGAATTGTGAAGGCCGACTAGGTCGCTTCCATGATTGGATACACACTCTCCGTGAGATGGATTCAACGCCATTCGAATTTAATGTCCATACATTTACGCAGTCATCACCTGACAAAACACTCTACTCTACTCCAAAGGAACTCTTCGGTGATGGAGATGACCTCTGGTCAACGAGAAAAAGCAAGCTTGAATTTATTGCGAATTTTAAGCGAATGGCAGAAGATATCGGCAATCAAGATCCAGATGTTCTTCATTTTATTCAGATAAATTTTGCCTCATTATTGTTGCTAAAGAGAATCGATTTTGATGGACGCGTGATTTTTGGACCGAACATTGGTGGCTGGTTTCCTAATCGAGTTGACAAATTATGGCTAAAGGATACGAAACAAGAGCTCAAACACAAGTTAAAATATCAGATACGGAAACAATATCTAAAGGCTACGTCTGATCATCAGTTTGTTGCGTTCAGTCACTACCACGCAGATATGTTGGAGTGTACAGGACTATCCAAGGAAAATATCACAGTACTAAAACCAGGGGTCCATTCAATATTCTCACCGAATCAAGGTACTCAGACAATCTTAAGCGAAATTGAGCGTAAATCAAGGGAGAAAGAGACTCTCAAGCTATTATACGTAGGCCCTAAGACAGAATACAAAGGTTATAATGTATTTTTGAGAGCACTGGAGAAGGTTGACAATGTGGAGGCAAAAGTAATCGGAGGTGGTAATCCGCAACTAGACCTGATTCGATCACTAGATCTTGAAGATCGAGTGGATATACAAGGGTTCGTTCCCAGAGAATTGCTCCCGCAAGAGTACAATTCTGCTGATGTAGTCGTGATACCGACAATAGACGAAACAGCGGGTCCAAATATTCAGATCGAAGCGTTAGCCTGTGGAACACCAGTTGTACTTACTGACGTGCCCGGAATGAACGAATACGCAGAGTCAGATTCCGTCGTGTATTTTCCTACTCGAGAGCCAGAAGCGATAGCCAACGCTATTGAACAGGCGGCGCAAAACATAGTCCAGCTCACGGAATCAGCACTAGATAACGTGCATCGATACAATGCGAAGGTTACGATAGAGCAACTTGCCAGCCTCTATCGTGAGATTAACTCGCAATAGTATCCGATTTGTTGTTAACTAGTAAGGAGATCGTCCAGAACCAACTGGGGAGATATCATTAACGGGTGAGTTACCTGTATCCGAGATCTTCAAGCCGCTCCTCAACAACTTCGTCTGCCATGCTGTCTTGCGTGTCTACAGGTTCGTCCGCAATAATTTCTCGTCGGTCACCTTGTACTACGAACCATGGGACTGCCACCAGCTCCGGCGTATAGATTCCTCGTGGATGACCCCATTCACGAATGGGAAACGGGCGGGCACGCTCACCGACCATGTTACCGTGGTCAGCACTCACGATGGATTTCCCCTCAATCGCATCGAGGAGTTCTTTGACCGATGGAAGCGTTCTGTCGAGGGTTTCGCGATACTTCGACCAGATTATTTCACGGTCCGTGTTGAGTTCTCCTGACATCACCTGATTCCAACTACCCGGTTCGTCTGGTTTAAGAAAGGCTTGGTCATTGTCGAACGGTTGGCCGTCCTCGGTCAGGAACGGATAGTGGGGCTGAATATAGTGGACAAGCAATCGCTTGTTGGGGTACTGTTTTGCGGCATCTATTGCATGTTTTGTCGTGACCTCGGGCAATACGGTTTTTAATTTCGTGTCCCAACCTTCTTCTTTCCAGACATTTTTGACGGCGTGAAATGTCGTTTCGAGGTCGTCTTGATGGCGGTAATACTGTGGATTCGCGGTGACGTAGACCGTGTCTCGAAGGTCCTGATTTTTGAAGTTCGCATGTAACCACTCCTGAGTGCTAGAGGCTCGTGATATTCGGCGTTCAAGCCTTCCCTCAAGCGTGTGCTGCTCCGCGAACATATCGTATCGACAGGCGTCAAGGACGACAAAATTGTCCCAGTCTTCTGCGAAGATGTCCACACCATTGGTATTGAAAGACCGGCGGTTGAAACGCCGATGATACAGCCGGTTTAGTTCGCGAAAAAACAGATTCGGGCTTTTCAATCCTCGTTGTAATTGTGAGAGTGAGTACATGGCTAACGCGAAGTATCTTTGGGGTTTATATCCTTCCAAATGATTCACTTGGGCAAGACTACCGTACATGAATGTCTGTTTCCTCATCAATCAAGTTGCTCCCGGTGGAGCGCCAACGCTCCTGCTTGACATCGTTAAACAGACTAATGACCCTCAGGTCACGTACACTGTCTGCGTTATCGAAGGCGATAGAAGTCTCGTCAAGGAGTTCGAAGACGCCGGTGCGACCGTTGTCGACTTCGACGCGTCATTCAAATTTGACCCGCGAGCAATCTTGAGAATGGCTCGGTTCTTTCGAAGAAACGATTTCGATGTTCTTCACGCACATCTACCCTATTCCCAAACCCTCGGGCGCCTCTTAGGCAGCCTCGGTGGATGTGGAACCATCGTCAGTACCCAGCACAACGTCCCGGAGAACTATCACCCGATTACGAGGACATTTGAACGGATCACCCGGCCCATCGATGCAAAGACGGTCGCGGTCTCCGAGGGTGTTGAACGGGCCTTTACCGGAGATAGTGCCAGATACGAAAGCGGACAGGATCGCCAGTGGTGTACAATCTACAACGGTATCGACGTCGAGTCGTTCAATCGAAAGGTGGATCAAGCAGATCCAGAGATGGTCCGGGATCGATGGGATGTCAGTGCTGATTTCGTCTATCTCAATATTTCTCGATACGTCGACGCTAAATCACAGATAGATCTCATTACCGCGATGGACGAAGTCGCACACAAGGATGTTCACCTCTTCATCATCGGCTGGGGAGAGCTTGAACAACAATTGAAACAGGAGGTTTTTGATCGCGAACTGACGGATCTAGTCACAGTAACCGGAAAAGTTCCAACAGTCCACGAGTATTACGCACTTGCAGATGTTTTCGTCTCGTCATCAGTGTTCGAGGGGATGCCGATCGCACATCTGGAGGCGATGGCCGCGGGACTCCCAGTCGTTGCGACTGACATTCCAGGGGTCAACGAAGTGGTCGGAGAGGGTGAGAATGGTCTCCTAGTGCCGCCTGAACGCCCCGAAAAGTTAGCTCGTGCGATGCTAGATGTGCGAGCGTCGGAATCACGACAACAGTGGGGTGAAACGAGCCTACGTCGCGTTCATGAACAGTTCAGTATCGATCAGACAGTCCAAACGCATCTCACCCTATATCGGGAGCTACTTGATGAGTAGAACCTCAGCGAAGCTGCAATTCCGACAGAATCTTTGCCTCCCTGTTAGACCATTTGATTGAATGGCCTCGTTGGATGACTGCCGACCAACGGTGTTGGTTTTTGCTGCTGCCCTAGCGATGCGGGTGTTTGGCGTCGCTGTGACCACTGCGACAAATTTGAACACCTATTCACAAGCCGATGCCAACGGCTTCTCGCGTGCAGCAGCATATATTGCAGACGGACTACAAAACGGCGCATACACTCCCCCGCCGAGCTTAACCAATACGTACGATACGTGGGGAACGTTCCTCGCTCCATTTTGGTTACTTCCGGGACCAAGTCGGGTCTACGCGCGCCTCGGGATGGCACTTCTTGGAGCGCTTGCGGTGTATAATACCTATATCATTGCCCGGAAATATGGGTCACAACAGGCCGCTGTTGTTGCCGTTGTGCCGCTAATATTCTACCCAAGCGTGATTTTCGTACAGACTACAGTCCTCCGAGAGGTAGCGGTACTATTGGGACTGACTGCTGGGGCTCGCTTTCTCGCAGTTCCGTCTCGTCGCCTGCCTATACTTGTGAATTACGGTATTGCTGGTATCTTCCTTTGGCTTTCTGTCGTACTTCGACCAGACAACCTGCCCGTAATTGGGGCACTACTTATTTTGGCAGTTGTGCTTAATTATCACCAGGTGTTCATTCGCTGGTGGATACCGTATGTTGCTTTGCTGCCAGCTATGATAGGGACAGTCCTCGCATATCCACGAATTACAGAAATCATCAGATCCTTGGCTGAGACACGCAGAAACAGAGCAGAAGGTCGAACAGTCTATCTGGAACACACGTTTGCTGAGACTGTCGTCTCAGCGACCGCGTTTAGCTGGATCGGAGCTGTCTACTTTCTATTCACTCCGTTTCCGTGGATGGTTGAACAAATTTCAGACATGATTGTATTCATTGAGGCGCTCGGAAACCTCGTATTTGCCGCGTTCGGCATCTGGGGTGCTCGGACAATCAGTAAGCATAATCTCACCGTTGGGGTAGTCCTCTCCGTCGGTGTCGTTCTTACAGCGGTGCTGTACGGTCTCGGAACCGCAAACGTGGGCACGGCAGTGCGTCACCGACAGATGCTCATCTGGGTGATATTCATATTAGGAGGCGTAGGAATCACGGAGAAAATGAGATTTATCCTTGGCACAGAAGACGAGACAGAACAGAGAGTTCAGAGTCCTTCAAACACACAATAATGTGCTCTCATATACACATTCTCAACTCATTCCAATGGTCCAAGCGGCTACGACAGCCGACGAACTACAGACTGGGCACTTGTTTGCGGGAGATATGACTGCTTCAAACGTCGTCCTACTCGTTATGGACACGGCGAGAGCCAGCGAAAGCTTTGAGATTTTTGACGAGCCAGCCAAAACTTTCGATGGGGAAACACTCAGCTCAACAAGCAGTCACTATACGCAGATATTCGCATCAGCCCCTTGGACGCTTCCCTCTCACGCATCACTATTTACTGGTACGACACCGTCGTATCACGGGGCACATGCCGGACACAAACACCTCGACGATACCCAGATTACGCTTCCCGAGGTACTCGCAGACAACGGGTACGAGACAGTCGCAGCCTCCAATAACACTTGGATCAGCGAGGAGTTTGGGTTCAATCAAGGGTTCGAGACGTTTTATAAGGCCTGGCAGTACATCCAGTCCGACAACGACCTTGGTAAGATAGCCAGACAGGAGGAAGGGTTTAAAAAGTTCACAAAAGTAACACGCGCACTATTTGACGGCAATCCGGTTACAAACCTCGCGAACGCGATCTACGGTCAGTTTCTACGAAAGAACGAAGATGACGGCGCTGCCCAGACAAACGAATGGATCAATAATTGGCTCACCGAGAGAGATGAATCGCAGCCGTTCTTTCTTTTCGTCAACTACCTCGAACCGCATCTCGAATATCGCCCAATAGAAAGACACACAAACCAGTATCTGCCTGAGGGAGTCGACTACGACCAGGCGATGGCGGTCTCACAGGATGCATGGGGATATATTGCTGGAGAAGTCAATATGTCCAACCGAGATTGGGAGATACTCCAAGCCCTCTACCGTGCGGAGATATCCTATATACATGAACAAATCGAGTCCGTCATCGAGATGCTCAAAGCTGAAGACGAGTGGGAAGATACGTTATTCATCGTCACGGGCGATCATGGGGAGAACATCGGTGATCATGGCCTGATGGACCACCAATACGCGCTCTATGACACACTCATCCACGTCCCACTTTTCGTCAACGGGGGCCCTTTCGATAATCGTAAAATCGACGATCTCGTTCAACTCATCGATATCCCAGCAACTATTCTCGACGTACTCGATATTGATGCTCCCGAAGCACGCGAACAGTTTCAGGGGAGATCGTTCCATCCCGATAGAGATGAAAAACGTGACTACGCATTCGCTGAGTATCTGGCACCGCAGCCCTCTATGGAAGCACTTGAGAAACGTGTCGGCGATCTGCCCGAGAAGGTGTATGAATACGACCGATCCCTTCGAGCGATCCGGAGCCACAACTGGAAGCTCATCCGCGGTTCCGACGGTTCTATCGAACTCTACCACGTCGCCGAGGACCCCGGCGAACTCAAGAATCTTGCGTCGGAGCGTCCGAAGAAGGTCTCGGAACTCGAAAGCGAACTCGACGCGTGGCTCGACTCCTTCGAACACGCTGACGCGACAGGAGGTGCGGACATGAGCGATGCGACGAAGGATCGGCTGGAGGATCTCGGCTACCTTCAGTGACTGATCGATCCCAAGTGTGCCGTTGTGTCTTCGACCGTCGATCGCCACTGGTGGTTCGCAACCGCTTGTTCCTCGCTCTCGCCGCCCGCTCCGAGTAAGTCCAAAAGCGAGTTGGAAAGGGATTCGGCCGACATGTCCTCAACGGTCCGACCGGCGGAATTCACGATGTCCTCGATCTGTTCAAGCTGGCTGGTGACAATGGCAGTCCCGCTCGCCATCGCCTCCAACACCGTCCGCGGCACCCCCTCTGCTCGACTCGGCAACACCAACACGTCCCCGCTCCGGTACACCTTCGGCATCTCGTCGTAGGGCATGTGCCCGAGGAACGTCACCGCCTCTTCGATCCCCAACTCGGCCACCTGCGTCTCCAGATCCTCACGGAGCGACCCATCCCCACACAAGTACAGCTCCGCGTCCGGATACTCCGCGAGCACCTCCGCGAACGCCTCGACTGCGAGCCACGGCCGCTTCCCCTCCGCGAACCGCCCGACAAACAACACGACCGGCCCCTCCGCGTCGATTAGATCGCTCTCTGGGCCCTCCGGCGTGAATCGCTCTGTGTCGATGCCGTTGGGAACGACCTCGATCGAGGAACTCACGCCTAGGTCTCGCACGCGCTGTTTGTCCACATCAGTGTAACAGAACACCACGTCCGCCTGATTGAACGTCCACCGCCCGAGCGTCTTCAGATACAGCGAGAACAGGCGCTCCGGCGCGTTCTGACTGTACAGGCCGTGGTTCGTGATCGCCAGCGGAATGTCGCCGAGCCGCCGTTTCAACGCCGCGAGATTCGTCACGAAGTAGCAGTGCGAGTGCGCGTGGATGACGTCGAAGTCCTCGCTATCTGCGTGCCAGAGGTACCGCGCCACCGCGGGCGAGACGTCGTTGCCGAGCAGCGTCACGCCCGGGGAGACGCGCAAAATGGTGTATCCGTGCGTCTCCTCGACTCGCGGCAGTGACTCGTCCTCCCGCGTCGTGAGCACCGTTACATCGTGGCCCATCGCGGCCTGGTCTCGCGACATCGCGTGCACGTGATAATCCCCGCCGCCCTTCGTGTCGGGATAGATCCACGGCGCGACACGGAGAATTCGCATTACACTGTCGTACCCGACGCCCGCGTACAAACGTACCGGTTCGGGTTAGTCACGCGTCTTGTCGCTCTTATGTAGAAACGCGGAAAGCCCGTATAATTACACTCAGACAGTTCTAATCTGGCGATATGTCTTCCACTGAGTCAGCGTTCGGCGGGATGTTTCGGCAGCTGATCGAGCTAGGAGTCATAGAGATCAACACCGAGCCGCTCGATGCCCGCATCGAGCGGCGACTCAAGCAGTTCTAG